>NZ_JBKVWU010000007.1:0-49406 GCF_046972485.1 Hominilimicola sp. | reverse complement strand
CCCAATGAGTAGGCGGTACATCGGAAAAGATTTGATCTGTGCCAACGTGGTCTATGTCGTAATTTCCCGTGGCGACAGAAACCATTTTTACTACTTCTGCTCTTGTTATGTGATCGTTAAGCCGTAAATCGTCGCTCTTTTCAACAATATGAAATTTTTCTAAATCTTCAATAACATTGTCGTCAAGCGTGCTTGCAAAAGCATTTAAGGAATTTGTTAATGTCAAAATTGACAGTGCAATAAGAAACGTTTTTTTCATCATAATCACAACCTTTTTATTATTTATTAATATACCGTACTATAAGCAAATTTTATATAGGAATATTTGTAATGTCAACATTTCCCGACTAAGTGGTAGCTTATTCCGGAAACTTGGTAGCAAATATTGGAAATGGCATATTTTAAATAAAAAAACATCATTGCCTATATTTCTATAAACAATGATGTTTTAATTTTTACTTATCCAACGGTTTCATTGTTGGGAACAGAAGAACGTCGCGGATGGCTGGGGAATCGGTAAGGAGCATACACATACGGTCGATACCGAAACCGATACCGCCTGTCGGTGGCATACCGATTTCAAGTGCGCGCATAAAGTCTTCGTCTGTTGTATTAGCCTCTTCATCGCCCTGTGCAAGAAGTTCTTCCTGTGCTTTAAAACGTTCTCTTTGGTCGATTGGGTCATTAAGCTCAGAATAAGCGTTTGCCATTTCCCAACCGTTCATAAAGAACTCAAAACGTTCAACGTAATCAGGGTTTTCAGGCTTTTTCTTTGTAAGCGGTGAAATTTCAACCGGATGATCCATAACGAAAGTCGGTTGAATAAGGTGTTCCTCTGCATATTCTTCAAAGAACAAGTTAAGAATATCGCCCTTCTTATGTCTGTCCTCATATTCAACGTGGTGCTCATCGGCAACCTTACGAGCCTCTTCAAGTGTATTAATTTCGTTAAAGTCAACGCCTGCGTACTTTTTAACCGCGTCAACCATTGTTATACGTTCAAACGGCTTACCCAAATCCATTTCTATACCGTTATACACGATTGTAGTTGTACCAAGCACTTCCTTAGCAACGTGGCGGTAAAGATTTTCTGTAAGATCCATCATACCGTGATAATCTGTGTATGCCTGATACAATTCCATAAGAGTAAATTCAGGGTTATGGCGAGTGTCAAGACCTTCGTTTCTGAAAACTCGTCCTATTTCATAAACCTTATCAAAGCCGCCCACGATAAGGCGCTTTAAGTAAAGCTCAAGTGAGATACGAAGTTTGAAATCTTCGTCCAATGCGTTAAAGTGTGTTTCAAACGGTCTTGCGGCAGCACCGCCTGCATTTGCGACAAGCATAGGTGTTTCAACTTCAAGGAAGTTTTGACCGTTAAGGTAGCTGCGGATTGACGCAATAATCTTTGAACGGTTGATGAATGTCTTTTTAACATCGGCATTCATAATAAGGTCGATATATCTTTGACGGTATCTAAGGTCTGTATCTGTCATACCGTGGAACTTTTCCGGAAGCGGAAGAAGTGATTTTGAAAGTAGAGTGATTTTTTCGGCTCTTACCGAAATTTCACCTGTCTGAGTTGTGAAAACTTCACCCTCTGCACCGATAATATCGCCTATATCAAGCTTTTTGAAACGAGCATATTCGTCCTCGCCCAAAATATCCTTTTTAACAAAAAGCTGAATTTGTCCGTCTATATCAGAAACGTGAACAAAACCGACTTTACCCATACCTCTCTTTGACATAATACGTCCTGCGATTGAAACAGTCTGACCGTCAAATTGAGATACTTGTGCCTTTATGATTTGTACTTCGTCACTGCCGCGTTTCTTTAATTCGCGTTCTTCCTCTGTATAGTTTTCTTTAAGTTGAGCAGATGTGTGTGTTCTCTCAAATTTTGTGATTTTAAATGGGTCACGTCCGTCATTTTGAAGTTCTGTAAGCTTATCTCTGCGGACTTGCAAAAGTGCCGATAATTGCTCTTGTGTTTGCTCTGTGTTTTCCATCTATTGAAAACCCTCCTTAAATCTAATTCTGAATATACTATATAATTATATACTATTTTTATTGAATTTACAATGACTTTTTGAGAAAAAAGTCATATTTTAAGCAGAAAACTGCGTATAAAATTATATTTTCCATTGACATAAGGGTGAGAATTATATAAAATACAGTTTAGAATATTACGGAACGGAGATTTTTAAAGTGAAAAATCCTACAGTAAAAAAGATATTTGCTTGCGTGGCTGTGCTTACCGTGTTGACAGGTTCGGCACAAGGTGCGTACAAAGTTGAAATAGATGACGATACATATGTGTCGGACGAAGTATATTTTGCACCTGTGTCAACTTGGGACGAAGTCAAGGCACAACGCATAAATTTAAAGCAAGGCAAGGTTTTGTTTTACGCGGGCAAAGAAAATGAGCCGTATAAAATTGCGGCGGAGGTTATGCCGCTGAACACGACAAACAAGAAAATTACATATAAATCCGAAGATATAACGATTGCGGCAGTTGACGAAAACGGTGTTGTTACACCGACTGACAAAATAGGTGATACATTCATTGATATAAGGTGCGGAAACGCATTGTCAAAGTTGAAAGTAAGCGTTGTTAAGGGAGTAGAGGGCGTTGCAATGTCGCAAAGTGAAATGACATTGTATGCGGATAAGCCTATTACCGCAAAACTTACGGCTATGGTTTCGCCGACAGACGCGACTATACAAAAAGTCAGATGGTACAGTGACGATGAGTCGATTGCAACTGTGGACAGTGAGGGACTTGTATCGCCTTGCGGTGTCGGAACAACCGACATTTACGCAAAAACGGAGGACGGCGATTATACGGCAAAATGCACAGTTACCGTTACAACGTGGGAAAAACGTAAAGAGGATATACCTGTTGTGTACACCGACTGTGATATGACGGTTGATGAAATGGTTGAAGAACAAATGACCGCAGAACCGACTGTATTTACAAACGGTGTGTTCCCGGCGAGTGAGGAAAATGTTGAACAGTATGTAAATCCGGAAAATCTTGTGTCGGGATATGAAAAGTATCAGTTTATGGATTTGAGTGTGTCAAACAATGTTGATTCCGCTACACTTGATACTTATTTAAAGGGTAAAGGCGTTTTGGATGGTCACGGCAGTGAATTCAAGAAAGCGGCTGATGATAACAACGTAAGTGAAGTATATCTTGTAATTCATTCATGCCTTGAAACAGGTAACGGTTCGTCTGAGCTTGCAAACGGTGTTGAATATAACGGTACAACGGTGTATAACTTGTTCGGTATCGGTGCGGTGGACGAATCACCGATTGACGCCGGTGCGGAATATGCGTATAAGCAAGGCTGGACGAGTGTAGAAAAGGCAATCGAGGGCGGTGCAAAGTGGATAAGCGAAAATTATATCAATAATTCTAAATACGGGCAGAATACTTTGTATAAAATGAGATGGAACCCTGAAAAACCTGCCGAACACCAATACGCAACCGATATTGCATGGGCGTCAAAACAGGCAAAGAGTATGAGCAGTATGTTCGAGGCATTCCCAACGGCAAAGTATAAATTTGAAATTCCGAGATACAGCGGACAGGAAAAATTAGAAGTTAAGTAAATAAAAAAACAAGTCACTTCAAAGTGACTTGTTTTTTGTTGTTTGTGATTAATTATAGATTACGATAAGTTTTGCAGTACCCTTTGATGAGCATACAAGAACTTTTGAACAATCTTCACCGTAGTTTTTAGCGTCTTTCAAATCGTTGATTGAAAGGTCTGTTGTTGTGTTATCGACATATCTGCTGATTTCATCTCTGTCTTCGTCCATACGAACAATCTTTGTTGACGCGTTGATTGTGATTTCTTCGTAATCGCTGTCGTCAAGAGTATATGTACCGTCAACGTTTTCAAAACCTGTCTTTGTTACATAAATCTTCTTTTCGTCAGCAAGAACTTGGCTGATGTTGTACATACAAGCTCTTGAGTAAGGAACTGTACCTGTTGATGTGCTGTTGTAAACTTCGTCTTCGCCAGTACCGTTCTTTTTAAATCTGTAATCGAATTTGTATTTTTGATAATTATTATCTTCTGTAGGGTCTTGTTCTTCTTCCCAGTTGAACTTTTTGCCGTCATATGTCTTACCATCAAGAACTTCTGCAATGTCTGCGAACTTAATGTTGTTTATACGTCCTTGTACAAGCTGATCGCTGTCATAAGCGAATTGGATAACGTCACCGACTTGCACGTCTGCAAATTCTGTACGGTCATAAGTTGTCCAGGCTTTTTCTGTGTTTGAACCTGCGAATACCTTGAATTGAAGAACTGAATCATCTTTTACTTCATTATATACGCTTTCAGGTAAAGTAGAAACGATTGAGAAGTTTGTATCTTTCTTAACTGATGTAAGTGTACCGTCATTTCCGTAAAGTACCAAAAGTCCGGCAACCTTTGATGAACTGATGTCGTATGCTTCTACATAGTATGTATCACCTGTTGTAAAAGCTGATGACGCGGTCTTTTTAGCATATTTTTCTCTTTGTGTTCTGTCTGCCGGAACATAAAGAACAACTGTTGAAGAGTTTATTGAAAATGCTGTTTTGCCGTTAAGCGAGAAACTGTTTGATGAATAAGTATACTTATCGGCAGCTTTGCACTTTGCGATTTGTTCTTTGTCGTCATTTTGAGTTTGAAGTTCATCAGATGTAAGAGCAACGATTTGTGTAACTTCACCGTTTGTTATTGTAACTCTTGCCGGTTGTGAAAAGCCTGTAAGTGTAGGAGTTTTTCCTGCGCCGTAAATCTGATCTGCCAATTCTGTATCATCGTTTGTATAATCGGCTGATGCTTTTAGTTTGTCGATTATAAGTTCACTCTTGATTGATGCACCGTTGAACTTAACTTTATCCTTTACAGGATATGACGATGCACTGCTTGCCGAAACAGTCGGTGCATATGCAGTAATGTAAATCTTACCGCCTTCGTCACGGTCGATAAATGCGTTTGTGATGTAAGCGTAAGGAATTACGGCAGTCTGTTCAAGTGTTCCGAAAACGGCTGTGTTAAATGCGTCAAGATAGAATGTACCCGAAACGCCTGTTTTAAGAGTTTTGCCGTCTTTGTCATTTATGTATGCCTCACACTTGCTGCCGATTTTATATGATTTACCGCCGATTGTCATTTTATCGCCGTTTGAACCGATTGAAGTGATTGAACCCTTAACAGGATTGTTTGTAACAAGAAGTGTGTAGTACGAACCGTCAAGGCTCTTTGTATAAAGAATTACATCGTTTGCGGAAATTGATGTAACAGGAATTTCCGAACCGTTCTTTGTGATTGTGTATGTATAATCAGACGCTTGAGGGTCAAGGATTAAGTAGTTACCTGTTACGAGCTTGTCTGTTATACGGTAATCTGTTGTTGTAGGAGTGGCATAAGCAACTATTGTGTCATAGTTGTTTATTTGGATCATATCTATTGTGCCGTCGTCACCGTTGTCTGTAAGTTTAACGTCACCGTAGATTGTGTAGTCTGTGTCAGGAGTAAGCCATTGTTCAAGTGCCTCTTCGCGTGAGAATGTTTCTTCCTGCTTTGTTGTCGGATTTGTAAGAGTTACGGTTTCGTTCTTTGCAACAAGTTTGCCGTTGTATCTTACTGTAAGTTCATCTTCTTTTAGTTTTACAGTCTTTAGCTTTGATGATGAATCATAGTATTTAAGTGAGTTGCCGGAAAAACTGTTTAAATCTTCATAATCTAATTTGATTTCAGAATTTTTTGTTGTTTCGTCGTCAATGATGATAAGCTTTCTGTCGTCCTTGTCTGTCAACTGTTCATAGTAAACTGTGATAGTATTGCCAAGATATTTGCTTATATCTGTAACGTTTGAAGTGAATTCCGAGAAGTCGATTTTTACAAGATCACTGCTGTCGTTCGGCAAGATAGCCATTTCACTTTCGTTAAGATCTTGCTTGCAGTCCTCTGTCAGGTAATCTTCAACACCTACAAGAGTACCTTTTAGCTTTTTAACTTTTAGGTAGTCCTGCATAAGAGTTTTCTCTGTTGCAACCCAGTTGTAACCGTTGTTTTCGTATATAGGTATTTCAAGTGCGTTGTAAAGTACCTGTGCAATCATACCTCTTGTTGCACCTTCACTGTAACCTGTTGAATTAACTTTCTTTGTAAGGTCAAGAGTGTTTGCCTGCTTAATGAAACCTTCCGGCCATTCGCCGAGATTTTCGGCAAACTGAACATAACCTAATGTACAAACTACCATTTTAAGAGCTTGTTCATAAGTTACAGGAGCGTCCGGAGCAAAAGTACCGTCGCCCATACCTGCGATTATGCCAAGATTGTAGGCAGTTTGAATATAGTTCTTTGCCCAGTGTGAAGCGTCAACATCAGTAAAGTCTGATGAGTCGTATGCAAGGTCTTTGTAACCAAGTATAAATACGATAAGCTTTGTGAATTCAGCTCTTGTGATTTGACCGTCAGGCTTGAAAGTACCGTCTTCGTATCCGTCAATAACTTTAAGCTTTGTTAAAGTTGTAATAGCGTCTTTGTAAGTATTATCGTCACCTACGTCGCTGAATGCAGCAAAAACCGATGTTTGACATATGACGGAAAGTGTCATAATAAGTGATGTCAGAATTGCTGTTAGTTTTTTCATGAGTTATTCATCCTTTCGTTTTGAATTTAGTGTAGTAATATTCAGATACTGATATTTTATCATTCTTTTATATATAAGTCAATTAAAATAATATATTTCCGAATTGTGAATTTTAATAAAATTGTGTAAAAAAATTTATTTAACATTGCAATAATAAGAGGAAAGTGCTACAATATCTATTGACTGACATTTTTAATATTAGTTATATATAAATATGAAGAAAAACGTGGAGGAACATTTATGGATAATAAAAAGAAAAACCGTTCGCCGCTGAAAAATCCGTTGTTGATATTTTTGGTGATTTCGGTTATTGCGACAGTTATTTTAAATATGGTAATGCTGTCGTTGCAGACACCGAAGAAACAGGAAATATCGTACAGTGAATTTTTGACTATGCTTGATGAAAATAAAGTTGACGAGGTTATTTTGCAGTCGGAGCAGATAGTCATATATGAAAAGTATGACGAATCACAGCCGATAACAACGCCTAAAACAACCGAGTTTATGAAGATGATGGGCATAGATACAGACGCGGTTATAGAACAGGCAAAGGAAAACAGCAGAAATGTGTATTATACGGGATATATTCCTGACGACAGACTTCTTGCGGATTTGGACAGTCACGGTGTGAAATATTCTACGCCGATACAACATAACAGTCCCGTGCTTGATTTCTTCCTTACATGGATATTGCCGTTGGTAGTTATTTATTTACTGTTCTTTATTTTGACACGTTCAATGTCGAAGAAAATCGGCGGTGGCGGCGGAATTATGGGAATAGGTCAGTCCAACGCAAAGATGTATAACGTAGAAAATGCGACAGGCGTAACGTTTGCGGACGTTGCCGGTCAGGAAGAGGCTAAAGAATCGCTTGATGAAATAGTCGATTATCTTCATAATCCGTCAAAATATCTTGCAATCGGTGCAAAACAGCCTAAGGGTGCACTTTTGGTCGGACCGCCGGGAACAGGTAAAACACTTCTTGCAAAGGCGGTTGCCGGTGAGGCGAAAGTGCCGTTTTTCTCGCTTTCCGGTTCGGAATTTGTGGAAATGTTTGTCGGCGTCGGTGCGTCAAGAGTTCGTGACTTGTTTAAGCAAGCGTCGGCAAAAGCACCTTGTATTATATTTATAGACGAAATTGATGCAATCGGTAAATCAAGAGATAATCAGATTAGTTCAAATGATGAACGTGAACAAACTTTAAATCAGCTGTTAAGCGAGATGGACGGATTTGATTCGTCAAAAGGACTTGTTATTTTGGCGGCAACCAACCGTCCGGAAGTGCTTGATAAGGCACTTTTAAGACCGGGTAGATTTGACAGAAGAATTATTGTTGAAAAGCCTGATTTAAAGGGCAGAGAAGATATTTTGCGTGTGCATATCAAGCACGTTAAAACAGAGCCTGACATTAATCTTCACGAAATGGCACTTGCAACAAGCGGTGCGGCAGGTGCAGACCTTGCGAATATGGTAAATGAGGCGGCTTTAAGGGCGGTAAGATGTAACAGAAAGACCGTAAGTCAAGAGGATCTTATGGAGGCTGTTGAAGTCATAATCGCGGGTAAAGAAAAGAAAGACAGAATTTTGTCCGAAAAGGAAAAGAGAATTGTTTCGTTCCACGAAGTCGGTCATGCACTTGCAACGGCGGTACAGAAACATACTCAGCCTGTTCACAAAATCACAATCGTTCCGAGAACTATGGGTTCGCTTGGTTATACAATGCAAATGCCCGAAGAGGAAGAACGTTATTTGATGTCGAAAGACGAAATAGTTGACCAGATTACAGTGTTCCTTGCAGGCCGTGCGGCGGAAGAACTTGTATTCAACGTGCAGACAACAGGTGCGTCAAACGATATTGAACGTGCAACGTCACTTGCGAGAAATATGATTACGCAGTACGGTATGTCGGAAAAATTCGGTATGGCCGGACTTGAAAGCATACAGAATAAATATCTTGACGGCAGAAATGTTTCAAACTGTTCGGAGGAAACAAAGACAGATATTGATAAGGAAGTTGTACGCGTATTGAAAGAGTGTCACGAAAAGGCATTTAATATATTGAAAGAAAATCGTGACGCACTTGATGAAATCGCAGAATTTCTTATCAATAAGGAAACTATTACGGGCGATCAGTTTATGGAGATATTCAACCGTGTAAAAAGCGGCAGAGAAAATTCTGACAGTGATGCAGAAGAAAGTGCCGCAGTTAATGAAGAAAATGATAAAGAAGAATAACGGTACGTTCAAAAAGTGCTTTGCTCAAAGGCTTAGGGAACTGAGAAAAGAAAACGGCATAACGCAGGCGGGACTTGCGGAGAGAATGAATGTTTCGAGAACGTGTATCGCAAATTGGGAAAGCGGCGAGCGTATTCCCGAAGTGGCGGCGATAACATATCTTGCCAAACTTTTTAAAGTTCCCGTTGACTACCTTTGCGGCAGAACGGACGAACGGTACAGAGTGAAATTGCTTGATAATATCGACTTCGACTTAACAAAACTAAACGGCAAAGGCATTGAAATGCTTTGCGAATATTACGATTATCTTGTCAGCAGTGAAAAATATAGAGCAAAATAGTAAAAAATGCTTGACATTTGCTGAAAAAAGATATATAATTACAAGGCTTGCGGTAAACGTAAGCAATCCTTGCCCACACGGGGTATGTGTGGGACAAAAGTCCATAAGGAGGTGCAGAAAATGGCTGAAAAAATACTAAACAGCTATGAAACAATTTTTATCATTGACGCAACACTTGATGAGGAAACGGTTACTGCTCTAAAGGATAAGTTTACAACACTTATCGAACAGAACGGTGAACTTGAATCTGTTGACGAATGGGGCAAGAGAAGACTTGCTTACGAAATTAATGATAGAACAGAAGGTTTCTACTATCTTGTAAACTTCAAGGCTGACAGCGAGTTCCCTAAAGAACTTGAAAGACAGTACAAGATTACAGAAGGTATCCTAAGAACTATTGTTATCAGAAAAGACGAAGAATAGTCTTTTGTGAAGAAAGCGGTGTAAGTATGAACAAAGTTATATTAATGGGACGTCTTACACGCGACGTCGAAATGCGTCAGACTCCGAACGGTGTTTCACTTGCGAGATTTTCAATCGCGGTAAACAGACGTTTCGCCGGTAAAGATGCTCAGCAGCAGGCTGATTTCATCAACTGCGTTGCATGGCGTCAGACAGGTGAATTTATCGCAAGATATTTCCAAAAGGGCAGTATGATTGCGGTAGTCGGAAGTATTCAATCGAGAAGTTGGGACGGTAATGACGGTAAAAAGCAGTATGCGACGGAAGTTGTTGTAGACGAGGCTTACTTTACCGGTTCAAGAGCCGAATCAGGTACTCAAGGCGGAGGAAATTATCAGAACCAAGGCTTTAATCAGGGCGGATTTAACGCTCCTCAATCGCAGCCTGCACAAGGTAGTGAACCAAACTTTGGTGATGATTTTGATATGGGCGATTTTTCGGATCTTGACGGTTCGGAAGACGATTTGCCATTCTAACATCCGCGTGATAAAAATTGATAGGAGGAAAATAACATGGCTGAAAGAAATGACAGACCACAGAGAGCAAGAAGACCTAAGAAAAAGGTTTGTATGTTCTGCGTAGATAAGGTTGAGCATATCGATTATAAGGATACAGCAAAGCTTAGAAGATACGTTACTGAAAGAGGCAAGATCGTGCCAAGACGTATCAGCGGTAACTGTGCAAAGCACCAAAGACAGCTTACAACAGCTATCAAGCGTGCAAGAATTATAGCACTATTGCCATTCGTTGCTGAATAATTGATTTTTTAAACGGAATGCACTGCATTCCGTTTTTTTATATATAATTTAACGGAAGGTGTTATAATGAACATAAAAGTAAGAGAATTTAATGAAAGCGATATACAAGCCGCAAATGAAATTTGGAACGAAGTCGTAGAGGACGGAGTGGCTTTTCCACAGGAAGAATGTCTTACAGAAAAGAGCGGATTGGAATTTTTTAAGAGTCAGTCATATACAGGCATTGCGTATGATGAAGAAACGGATGATATTGTCGGACTCTACATACTTCATCCGAACAATATCGGCAGATGCGGTCATATCTGCAATGCAAGCTATGCGGTGAAATCAACACAAAGAGGTAAGCAGATAGGTGAAATTCTTGTGACGGATTGCTTGAAAAAAGCAAAGGAAATCGGTTACGGTGTACTTCAATTTAATGCCGTTGTCGCAACTAATCAATATGCACTAAAATTGTATAAAAAACTCGACTTTGTACAACTCGGCGTAATACCTAACGGTTTTCGCATGAAAGACGGAACATACGAAGATATAATTCCGCATTATCACACTTTATAAAAATTTTTTTGAAAAAAGTGCAACCTTTTGGTGTGCTGAATTGTATTATAAGTGAAGGGAGGGGGATTAATGACAGACGAAAGGTCAAAAACAGACGTTTCATCTGACGAAGTTATACGCAAGTATTTTGATATGGTGTATAAACTTGCTTTGTCACAAACGAAAAATCAAACTTTTGCCGAAGATGTGACGCAAGACGTGTTTGTTCGATTTATACAGAATAAAGATAAATTTGAGTCGGAGGAACATATAAAGGCTTGGCTCATTCGTGTGACGATAAATTGCTCAAAAAGTGTTTTTATGTCATCGTGGTTCAAGAAAACCGTTCCGCTTGAAGAAGATTTAACCTTTGACAGTCCCGAAAAAAGTGACGTGTATTTCGCTGTACAAGACCTTCCCTTAAAATATCGTACGGTGATACATCTTTTCTATTATGAGGATATGAACGTGAGGGAAATCGCCGAAAGTATTGACGTAAAAGAATCAACTGTTAAATCGCATTTACATAGAGGCAGAATGTTGCTTAAAAATAAACTGAAAGGAGATTATGACTTTGTTTAGAAAAATTTATAAACAGGCTAATGACGATATAAAACCGAGCGAAGATATGATAAACAGAGTTATCTTGAATGCACATAAGGGTGCAGAGAAAAGACAATCTCCCCCACCGTATAGGCGATACGCAAAATATGCGGTATCGGCTGCGGCGGCAGTTGCTGTTGTGTCTGCGGCGGTTATATCTATGCCGTATTGGCAGAAAACAAGAGATGACGGCGTGATTATTGAGGAGCAAGTTTCAACACCGACACCGTCCGATATGTCGGAAAGTGTAGTTTCAAATACTGCGGATACTTCATATCCGTATCCTACCGATAGTCCCCAAACTATTCAAAATCCCTATACTCCCCCTCCCAATAACTATTCGGATAGTCAAACTAAAACGGAGAAAAAGAGCGGTGACTATAACAGTAGTGACAATGAAAAAGTTGCGGTACATAATCGGATAGCAAACGAGAACAAATCGCTTAAAATCGAGGATAAAACCAAAATCCCCAATATCGAGAGTGAACAAAACAGTGAAAATCAAGAAATAACGGAATATGTCACTGTCGAAGAAAGTGCAATCGAGGAAAACGCAATCGAATTGCCAACAATATTTTCTGCTTTTATGGCAAGTGACAGAACAGCAGAAATCAGTACAAAAAAAGAAGTGCCGACCGAAATTACAAGCGATGAAGGCAATGCCGATACGGTTATCGGCAGCGGAATGGCAATGAGTTCAGCTGTGGCTACATCAGTGCCGACACCTCAAATAGAAATAAACGCTCCGAGCGGTTTTGAAACGACCGATACATATAACGGCGGTGCGGCTTTTGAATCAGAAAACGGCGGAAGAATAGACGTAAATTATTATTACAGCGGAAATGACGATACAGAGCCGGTGTATAACGAATATGAAAATGATGTATCGGCATATTTTACCGAAGATGAAATCGATTATAATATTTACGGAACCGATACGGGCAGAGAGCCTGTGGAGGAAGTAGTCAATTCAATCAAATAAAGTATTGAATTGATTTGCAATCTGTGATATAATATAAACAATATAATAATTTCGGAGGTAATGATTGTGAATAAGAAGATAATAGCATCTGTATTGGCTGTCGCATCTGTTTTGACTGTATCGGCAGGCGCTTTGGCTGATGATAACATTACGGTTACGGTAAACGGAAATAATGTTTCTTTTGTGGAAATAACACCTTTTATTGAAAATGACCATACACTTGTTCCTATGCGTGAAATATTCGAGGCACTTGGTGCAGACGTACAGTGGGACGACGAAACAAGAACTGTTATATCATATGATTCGGTAAGTGACGTAAGCATTACAATGCAGATTGATTCTGATGTAATGTATGTAAACGGTGACGCGGTTACACTTGAAACACCCGCAAAAATCGTGGGTTCATCAACGGTTGTGCCTGTAAGAGCAATCGCTGAGGGTATGCACAGCGTTGTCGGTTGGGACGAGGCAACAAAGACAGTTACTGTTGAAAAGGAAATCAAAACAGAGCCGTCATCACAAATTCCAAACCCATGGACAGATTATAACAGTCTTGACGAACTTAATGCGGCATTGAATAATGCAGAGAGCGTAAAATATCAAGTGGCTGATTTGAATGCAAGCAGTTTTGATGAGGGTAGCAAGTGCGAGGCACAAAGCTACAGATACCTTGCCGACAGTAATTTGGCAGAAATCAACTACACTTACAATACAAATGTATTAGACATTACAGTTCGTACACAACCGGGTGACGCAGACATTTCGGGTATATCGGGCGGTACTAAGGTTGAGGACTACAAAGTAGCCGATTCGGCAGTTGAAATTTACACATACGATAAAACAACATACGCAATATGGTCATGCGAGGACGCGGGTACAGTAATGAGTCATAGCGTTGCCGTAACGGAAAATGAAACTGTTACAGACGTGAATGCTCTTGTAAAAGCACTTGTAGACGACGTTGAAACAAATCACCCAAGAGGTTAATTTGACTGAAATAAAATATAAAAAACCGCTTTAATGAGGCGTGTTGTTAAGGGTGGTAAAATGACAGATTTATCCTTGTGGTAAATCTGTCATTTTTATTACATTTCATATTTTAGTATTGCTTTTGTTCGAGTTTTAGAATATAATATTATTTATAATAAATAAGGAGCGTATTTCTATGGAAGTTATGTCTGCAAGAGAAGCTGCTGACAAATGGGGTATATCTCAAAGACGAGTGGCAGTGCTTTGTTCTGAAAATAGAATAGCAAATGTTCAGATGTTGGGTAATATGTGGCTTATACCGACAGATGCTGAAAAACCTATTGATGCGCGAAGCACAAGATATAATACTATTGATGAAAAGTGCGTAAAACCGTTTCTAAAATGGGCGGGTGGCAAAGGACAGTTATTAAAGGAGATTGAAAAATATTATCCTTTTGATAGCGGCGTTATTACAAAGTATGTTGAGCCTTTTATTGGTGGTGGTGCTGTACTTTTTGATGTTTTAAGCAAGTACAATTTAGAGGAAATATATATAAGTGATATAAATGCAGAACTTATAAACACCTATTTAATAGTCCGTGATTATATTGAGGAATTGATTAAGTTATTGAAAACTTATCAATTTGAATATGTACCGAATGAAACAGAAGATAGAAAATCGTATTATATATCAAAAAGAGAACGATTTAATGATTTGAAAATCAATGGTAATAAAACCGAAAATATTGAAAAGGCAGCATTGATGATATTTCTTAATAAAACTTGTTTTAATGGACTTTACAGAGTTAATAAAAAAGGTCTTTTTAATGTGCCAATGGGATCATATAAAAATCCTCTTATCTGTGATGAAAAAACTCTTCGTGCAGTATCAGATAAACTGCAAAATGTTAAGATTGTATGCGGAGACTATCGAAACTCTGCTGACTTTATAGACGAGCACACGTTTGTGTATTTTGATCCACCATACAGACCTTTAACAGAAACAGCAAGTTTTACAGCTTATACAGAAAATCTATTTAATGATGAAGAACAAATTGAACTTGCTGAATTTGTAGAGAATATGCACAAAAAAGGTGCAAAAGTAGTTGTGAGTAATTCAGATCCTAAAAATTCTAATATGGAAGATGATTTTTTTGATAAAATTTATTCTGCTTACAAAATTAAAAGAGTTGAAGCTACACGTATGATAAATTGCAATAGCGAAGCAAGAGGAAAAATCAAAGAGTTGCTTATTAGCAATTTTTGAGGAGGAAAGAATATGCAAATAGAAAAAGATATTAATAAACTTGCAGATTTATTTGAAAGTAATTTGCTTGATACTAATAGGGGATATAATTATTATATTGATTGGTCAAACATAGACGGATATAAAAAATATGAAATAGAAATCCATGCAATGGATGTGTTAATAAAAAAAGAAGATGATACATTCTTTGATGCTTTCAAGGAGCTTATAATCAAGCTTCCAACCATTATAGAAATTTTTCCGTATTTGTTCGCATTAGCAAAATCTGAGGCCGATAAAGTAAGAAAGAAGCATTTACTTAAAGTGATTGGTAGCAATATTGATAGCGATGATTTTCAAACTTATTCTTTTAATGCAAGAAACCTAACTACTCCATTGACGAAAGAAACTATAGAAAAGTATTATAAATTTTTTGAACAAATGGGACTGAAATATTTATTTCAAACTCTTATCGAAAAAAGCACACAAGATTACATTGTTGGTGTTTTGGTAGGAATGGATTCCAACGGAAGAAAAAACAGAGGTGGTACAGCATTTGAATTGGCTTGTCAACCTATAATTGAAAAAGCATGTGATAAACACAATATAAAATTACTCATGCAGAAAAAATTTAGTGTGCTACAAAAATTCGGATTTGATATTGATGAAGATATTGCAAACAGAAAAGCTGATTTTATATTATACAACGAGAAAAATCATAAATGTATTAATATTGAGGTGAATTTCTTTAATGGCGGTGGTTCAAAACCTGAAGAAATAATAGACTCATATATAAATCGTCAATCAGATCTTCAAAGGAACGGAATAGGCTTTGCGTTAATTACTGATGGAAACTGTTGGAAAGGAACAACAAACCAACTTGCTAAAGGTTTCAGACATTTGAATTACCTAATGAATTTTACCATTGCAAAGAATGAAATGATTGAAAAAATGATTATAGAAGAATTTGGTGAATAATTAAATGTTAAAGAAAATAAGAAAGTGGGAGCCTGATGACTTTGAGTTAGAAATGACTACGCATTGGTCATTTCCGAAGCGTGGCGATTGGGCAACTCACGATGCAAAATGGCGTGGTAATTGGTCTCCATACATACCAAGAAATATTATATTAAGGTACTCTCAAGAGGAGGATTTAATTCTTGATCAATTTGCTGGAGGTGGCACTACTCTTGTTGAGGCGAAACTTTTAAATCGAGATATAATCGGTGTAGATATAAATGATGTTGCACTTGAGCGATGCAAAGAAAAAACAGCTTTTGATATAGAAAGCGCAAAAGGGAAAGTATATATCAAAAAAGGTGATGCAAGAAATCTTGACTTTATACCTGATGATAGTATTGATTTGATATGTACACATCCCCCCTATGCTAATATTATCAAGTATAGTGATGGCATAGAAAATGACTTATCACAATTAAAAGTAAAAGATTTTCTTAAAGAAATGAAAAAGGTTGCATCAGAAAGTTATCGTGTTCTTAAAAAGGACAAATTCTGTGCTGTGCTTATGGGAGATACAAGACAAAAAGGGTATATGATACCAATGTCTTTTGAAGTAATGCGTATATTTGAAGATGCAGGCTTCAAACTCAAAGAGCTTATTATAAAAGAACAGCATAATTGTAAAGCAACGGGATATTGGAAAACAAATAGTGTGAAATATAATTTTTTGTTAATCGCGCACGAATATTTATTTGTGTTTAAAAAATGATGTCCGATACTGCAACAAACAGGTAAAATGTATCACATCTCCCTATTGCTTAGGGTATACTAAGGCTTTAGACGGGACGATATAGGCATCATCCACTACGATAAAAGGCAGAAACGAAATCAATCGTTACTGCCTTTTATATTACTGTCCTTAAGAACCTCATATAAGCGGTTTTTTTGGTGTGAAAATACAGTTGAGAAAAATGCAGTGATATGGTATAATTTAAGATATGAAAAACGAAAGAGGTATTAAAATGGTTATTTTATATGAAGTACACGATAATTTATACGTAAATATGACGAACAAATGTCCGTGCGCGTGCACATTCTGTCTAAGACAAACGAGGGATGAAATGAATCATTCGGGCAGTCTTTGGCTTGAAAGAGAACCGAGCGTTGAAGAAGTTAAAAACGAATTTTCAAAATTTGATATGAATAAGTATAAAGAGGTTGTTTTCTGCGGTTTCGGTGAGCCGACCGAAAGACTTGACGATGTGCTTGAAGTCTGTCGGTTTATAAAGGATAAGTATAACAAAACTATCCGTATAAACACAAACGGTCTTGCCGACCTTATTCACAAAAAGAACACTGCACCTATGTTTGACGGACTTATCGATATTGTTTCGATCAGCCTTAATACGCCGAACAAAGAACGTTATCTTGAACTTACACGCAGTAAATTCGGTATCGAATCGTTTGACGCAATGATTACGTTTGCCGAAAATGTAAAGCACTATGTAAAGGAAGTTGTGCTTTCGACTGTTTCGACAACGCTTACAGAGGAAGAAGAAAAGGAATGTGCCGATATTTGTAAAAAAATCGGCGTGACATACAGAATAAGACCGTTCGAGGATTGATAATTATGAATACTGTTGCAACAGAAATGATAAAGTATTATGCAGGTGACAAGAAACGCATAAACCATTTTATAAAAGTACACGGCTATGCCAAAGCGATAGGCGAAGCGGAGGGGCTTGATGAAAGGACTATGCTTATTCTTGAAACTGCCGCATATGTGCATGATATAGGAATAAAGATAAGCGAAGAAAAATATAATTCTTCTGCGGGCAAATATCAGGAAATCGAAGGTCCGCCGATTGCGGAGGAAATGCTCACGAAATTGGGATATGACAAAGACGTTATCGAACGTGTGTCATACCTTGTCGCTCATCATCACACATATTCAAATATCGACGGTATCGACTATCAAATACTTGTTGAGGCGGACTTCCTTGTCAATATAGATGAGGACGAAATGACAAAAGAAACGGCTAAAAACGTTCGTGAGAAGATATTTAAGACAAAATCCGGTACACAAATGCTGGATAATTTATTTTTAACGGAGCTGATAAAATAATGTGGATAGGACTCGTATGCCTTTACGGAGTTTTAAAGGGTGTAAGAGATATAATAAAGAAAAAGGCAATGGAGAAAAACAGTGCTATGGAGGTGCTGTTTTTCTACACGTTTATAAGCTTTTTATTTGTGACGCCGAGCATGAAAAACGCATTGTCGATAGATTTTCATTATATCGGATTTGTAATGATAAAATCAGCTATAATTTTTATAGCTTGGATATGCAGTTTTAAGGCGATAAAGAAACTGCCGATTGGATTTTACGGAATTATGGATATGTCGCGCGTAATATTTGCGACAGTACTGGGAATAACGGTGCTGGGAGAAGTTATGACGGGACATAAGATTGCAGGTATGGCACTTGTGCTTGTCGGATTGCTTTTCGTAAATGCCAAAGGCAAGGGATTGGGCGAAGAAAAAACAAAGCCGATATACATTGTACTTGTGCTTATATCGTGTCTTTGCAACGCTGTTTCGGAACTGCTTGATAAAATGCTTATGCAGAGTATGAACAGCGGTCAACTTCAATTTTGGTATATGTTTTTTATGGTAATATTGTATTTGGGCTATATGATTGTAACCAAAACAAAAATAGATTTCAGAACGATATACAAAAATTATTGGATACTTATTTTGAGCGTGTTGTTTGTAATCGGCGATAAGGCACTGTTTATCGCGTGCAGTAAGCAGGAAAGCACGGTTGTCGCAATGACTCTTATAAAACAATGTTCGGTTATGATTACGATTATAGGCGGGCGAATTGTGTTCAAAGAAAAACGCACGCTTTATAAAATGGTGTGCGCGGCGGTTATAATCGCCGGAATAGTTTTTGCCGTTATGTAAAAATTAAATTTGTTATTGCAAAAAAATGGTTGATATGATAGAATGATTTATATATAATTTATAATGGCATTAAGGGTATATGAAGGGAGTCAGATTATGCTGGATATATATAATGTATTAGATGCAATATCGGAAATTGTATATGTATCTGACGCAGAAACTCATGAGATTTTGTACATAAATGAGGCGGGAAAGAAAATTCTCGGCGATTGTTTGGGTGAAACGTGTTATAAACTTTTTCACGGCAAAAGTGCGGAATGTACGAATTGTCCTTGCTTGAACGGTGAGGGACTTTCTGAGTATATTCGTGAAAATGTAATGACGGAAAAAGCATATATTATTAAGCATAAGGATACTGTGTGGGACGGTAAAAAGGCATATTTGGATATTGCATTTGACATTACCAACACTGAAGAAATTCAGAAAAGACTTGAACAACGTCTTGATATGGAGCATATTTTGGTAAGCTGTATGGTTGAAATGCACAAGAATAAACCGTTTGAAGAAAGCTTTACAAATTTACTTGGAATAATAGGCAAGTATTTTGAAGCGGATAAAATTTTTGTGTTCAGTTATGATGAAAATAAACTGAGCAATGTATTTGAATGGAATAACAATGGTGTCAATTCGAGAGCGGAAGAACTTAAAAGCTTGGATTCAAATGTTGTTGATAAGTGGCTGCCGACCTATGACAGCAATGAAAATGTTATTTTAAATAGTGTCGAAGATTTGAAAGAAATTTCTGTTGAGGCATATCAACAGGCGGTAAAAAGCGGTGTGCAAAGGCTTGTTGCGTCACCGATTGCCGATAACGGTAAAATAATCGGTTTTATCGGCGCAAGTAATTTGCCGGAAGAAAAATTTTCTCAAATTGTGACATTCTTTGACGCACTTGATTATTTTGTTGCGTCAATGATTATTCGCGAAAAGAGTGCGCGAAAACTCAGAGAGCTGAGCTACGTCGATTCGCTTACGGGCCTATATAACAGAAATAAGTTTACAGAAGATACCGAAAGAATTATGAGAGGTCGTAATTGCGGCTTGGGCGTGCTTTATATGGACCTTAACGGTTTGAAAGAGATTAACGATAAAAGCGGTCATTGCGGCGGCGATTGTGCGCTGAAAGATATAGCGAGCGTGATTGTTGAGTCGTTCGGCAAGGAATGTTCGTACAGGGTTGGCGGTGACGAATTTGTCGTGTTGTGCTATGATACGAATGATAAGGAGTTTACAGCTAAGGTTACTGCGTTCAGAAATTTGATTTCTGAAATGAAGTATAAAGTGTCGATTGGTTTTCATTATTCTAAAGATTCGTCGGATATTGATGAAGTAATAAAGATTGCCGATGAAAAAATGTATCAGGATAAGAAATATTATTACAGAAATAACGGTCAGTCGGCAAGATACAGATTTTATAATGATACATTTGTGTCATTCTCAACACAGGAAAAGTTGAAAAAACTTATACAGGAAGAAAGATTTGTTATATGGTTCCAACCGAGATTTTCCGCAATCGACGGAGAATTTTGCGGCAGTGAGGCGCTTATCAGATATTTTGATGAGGACGATACGATTGTTTCACCTATGGATTTCATTCCCGCAATGGAATATAACGAAACGGTGCATATGATAGACCTTTATGTGTTCAGACACGTCTGTGAATATATTTCCGGCTGGATTGAGGCAGGTAAGAATATTAAGCCTGTGTCGGTTAATATATCGCATTGCACGATTGTCAGACCTAATTTCATGGAAAATCTTATGGATATTTGGTTTGATTATAATATCCCGAAAGATTCGATTGTGATTGAAGTGTCGGAAGATAAGGTTAAGGGCGGTCTTAGCGATGTGCTTGACAAAATTGTGGAACTTAAAAATAACGGTTTCCATATTGCGATTGATAATTACGGTGCGAAATATGCGGACTTGTTCTTGTTCTCGGAAGTTAAATTCGATACATTGAAACTTGACCGTGAACTTGTTCATAAGCTTGAAACAGATGAAAAGACTTGTATGATTTCAAAGTCGGTTATAGATATTTGTAAAAATTATAATATTTCCGTTGTCGCCGAGGGCGTCGAAAATGAAAAGGAATATGATATTTTGAAAGAAATGGGTTGCGATGAGGCACAGGGATATTTGTTCGATAAACCGATGTCGTGGAATAGATTTGAAGAAAAATATTTGTAATTTAAAAGGCGGTACATATGTACCGCCTTTTTACGTGGTTGGAAAATGTTGACTTTATAATTTTTTCGTACTATAATATTATTTAGAAAATTTTATGTTTTAATAAAACAAAAAGGGGAACAAGCAAATGAAAAAGAAAATTTTAAGTTTTGTACTCGTATTGTCAATGCTGTGCGCATTTATGCCGGTTATTGCCGTAGCAGAAACAAGCGGTACTTGCGGTGACAATGTGACTTGGACGCTTGACCAAAATGGTACGCTAACAATTAGCGGTGCAGGTGATATGGAGAATTCTGCATTTTATAATAATAACAATATAAAATCAGTTATAATAGAAAATGGTGTAACGAGTTTAGGTGATTCTGACTTTATGGGTTGTCAGGAGTTGACAAGTATAATAATGCCTGATAGCATAATAAGAATACCAGATAATATATTTTATGGATGCGTTAAACTGGTGAATGTGATAATTCCTAATAGTGTATCAGAGATTGGTGATTGCGCATTTTACTATTGTAGTAGTTTAACAAATATAATTATTCCTAACAATGTAACAAGTATTGGCTATTGCGCATTTTGCTATTGCGGCAAACTAACAGATATAACAATAGGAAGTAAAGTGAAACAGGTGGGAAATTCTGCATTTGGTAATTGCAAGAAGTTATCAAGCGTATATATAACAGACCTTTCGGCATATTTAAATATAAATTTTGATAATAATTATTCGAATCCGATATATTATGCTAATAAATTGTATTTGAATAAGAAAAGAGTTGTTGGCGAGGTAACAATACCAGTTGGTGTAAAACAAATACCTATATATGCTTTTGCCGGTTTGGACAGTATAACAAGCATTATAATACCAGATTGCGTAACAAGTATAGGCTATGCTGCATTTAATGGCTGTGATAGACTAGCAAACGTAACAATAGGGAGCGGAATAACAAGAATAGAAGATAATGTTTTTAAAGACTGTAATAACTTAGAAATTATAAATTATAATGCCAGTAAAGTGTTTCCTGATTTATTTAGTGGCTGTACTGTATCGTCAGTATTTTTGGGAAACTATGTAGCAAGTATAGAAGAAAATGCGTTTAATAATTGTAGCAATTTAAACAAGATATATATACCGAAAAATGTAACAGAAATAGAAAAAGGTGCATTTGCTGGTTGTGCAAATTTAACTACTGTTGAATATAGCGGTAATCAATCTGATTGGAACGAAATATATATTGGTACGGATAATGAAAATTTAACAAACGCAACTATAAATTATAATAATGCACTGACCCCGAAACCAACCCCGATACCTATTACAAAAGCAACGATTACAAAAACAGAAACAGATATTACATATGATTTTGATGTTGCGACGGAAAATACATATGAAGATTGTTATGTTTATGTGGCGGTGTATGATGAAAACGGAATATTGTGTGCGATAAATCGTGTACCACTTGAAACAACGGGTAATACAAGTGTTTCGGTTGATAAAAATGATAATGCAAAAAAAGCAAAAGTCTTTGTTTTTTCGAGTACATTGCAACCGATTATCACATCTGAGGAATTTCCTTTGATATGACGAAAAAAGAGCTTGCATATGCAAGCTCTTTTAAAATTCTCTGTTTTTGATTAACCAAAATATCTCTTTAACATACCTTCAAAGCCTTTGCCGTGTCTTGCCTCGTCTTGAACCTCTAATTTAGGAATGCCTTAGCTATGCCGTTTTTCGGCATTTTTAAACTGCTTTAATGAGGGTTTTCCCACCGATTGCCCACAAGAAAATGTTGCCCACAAAAGAGTTTGTACTTGGCTTTATTTTGTAGTTTTTACGCATAGTGCTTTATCAAAATCAAGACCGTCATACTTGTCTAAAAATTCTAACAAAGCTTTGCGTGTAACTTTTCTACAACCAAGTTTAATGGACTTTAAGTGTCCGTCATTTATTAAGGCGTACACATAATTTTTATTTACTTTGAGAATCTTGGAAACCTCACTTATAGTGTATAGTAATTCATTAGGATTGTCAATATTTTTATCAATTTTCCTGCCCATCTTTAACCTCCTAAATTTTTTTATGTTTAATATCACATATTATGAGATTGATATAACTCTAATAATATCTAACATTAAAAATACAAGCAAAAACAGACGACGGTGTGCAAAACCGCACCATAGGGATTCCACCTTCCCAGCAATACGCTCGGACTGCCATCTGACGTGCGACGCTTTTAACGCTCAAGTTCGAATTGACAGAAGTATCATTATGCCAATATTGAGTTATCGCCATTCAAACTGCAATTTGATTTAGACAATAGATATTTGTCGCTCGACAGTATGTCATATACTGATTATTGGTAGAAGTACTATACTGCGTCTTGGCGTATCTTGTCAAAAGCTCGTCAATATCGGAATGTATCCGTTTGCTATTTTATGCTGCAACAGTGTTATCTCCTGTGCTTTCTTTGTAGTAAAGTTTATATGTCAGGCATTATCCGCCTGTTAAAGTACATTTGAAAAATGTACTTTAACAGAAAGACAATATTATGCGTAGAGTGCGAAAACGGCAACACACTCTACGCAGACTGAAAATAAACAGGGGGTGTATATCAAAAATGCCGTTTTAACTTATAGGCTTGATTATGTAAAAATCAGTTTATTTTCTCCAATTCTGCTTTTAACTGTTTCAGTGCAGTGTTTTTTTGTGTATATACACTGTCCACGCTTGTATTAAGCAGATATGCAATTTCTTTTAGTTCCATTCCTTGAATAATATGGAGTGCAATTATAATGCGTTCTACTCTTGCAAGTTTTAAGATTGCATTTACATATTCCTCTTGTTCAAACATATCAATAATTATTCTTATTGATACTTTATCCAAGAATTTGCGGTATTCCTCTGTTATAGCCTTTGGGGTGATTTGTGCAATATCTGCAAAATCATCATTTGTTTGAGGATATTTCTCGAAAAGTAATTGCTTTAATAAATAGTCAAAATAGCTGAACATCTGTTTCACCTCCTGACTTTCCTTTTTGGAAAAGTCAGGAGTGAAGTATCTGTTAATATTATTAAATCATATTTTACAGTGAAATCTAAAGTTGAAATCAAAATTTTTTTATTCACATTTATTAGTCCTCCGCTCATAACTTTTAGAACAAGTTTGTTGTTTGGAGATAATTTATGGAGAACGTATATAAGGAATTTTTATAAAGAGTAATAAAAAAACATACCAACAATAATACTTTATTGTTGGTATGTTTTGCAAAATCTGTTTATTTAGATATGACGGTTCTATAATAATGCATAGTTCCGTTTTACTGAGGACTTTGTATTTTTTATTGATTTATAAAAACATAGTTTTGACATAAAAAAATACTCCTTTAATATTTGTTTGGGAGTATCATATTAATAAACACTTACCAAACAAGATATATTTGATTTGTGTTATTTATAGATTTAATAATTCTATAATATTAGATATATTAAATCCTTTAAATTTTCTTAAAAGCACTGTAAACTGTATAAGGAGGTGAACTGTCAGTGCTATATACAGCCGATAAATTAGGCGAGATCATAAAGACATCTCGCCTAAAAATGGGACTTACACGCGATCAATTATCAGAAAAAATAGGAATTAGTCCTCGATATTTAATGTCTATAGAACATGAGGGTAAAAAACCTAGTTATGATGTATTATTTCAACTTATACGCTATCTTACAATCAATGCAAATGATATATTTTTCCCAGAAAGTATTGCAGATACTAATGAGGAAAGAAAACTTTTAGATCAAATGATTAAATTATGTGACAAGTATGAAATAAATGTTATTTTAGCTACCGCTAAAGCCCTGCTATCAAAAGATAGAAAATAGAAATTGCCACAAAAAAGGCAGTTTCTATTTGCTGTTTCTATATTTTTCAAGAGTATTCGGAACCTTAGGTTGATAGAATGAACCGCCACACATCTGATCCAATGACTGAATAGCTATCATAAATGCAAAAGAACATACTACGGAACCTATCTTGAAAAATAGATTTTTGATATTCACTGTACTACACCTCCTTTTATTTTTTCAAATAATAAAGATATACTCACTTGAAAAAAACCTAAAGATAAGACCAGGGAGAGAGTATATTGCTTTATTAAAACAAAAATAATAACAGTACACATAATAAATATTGATATAATGATGCTATACTGTCTGTGACGATATAAATCGCTTTCTCTAACGGGATTGTTTTCATGTACTATAGGTGATAGTTTCCAAATTACAATAAATGATGGTATTAATAATCCCAATATGATTATTGATGGCTTAATTGTAACAATGTTTACAATAATAAGTATTAATATATATATACTTGTTGTCAGTATAAAACATCGTTCAGGTGTCTTGGCATGGTATCCTCCAGTATGATGTCTTAGAACAAATGTAGAAGTAATATATAATATTGTTTCTTTAATCTTACCGCTATATATCATTATTAAAGAAATAGTACTCAAATTCAATAGTATACTCAACAGGAGCTGAAACCCATATATGTATGAATCAATATCATCATTTGATATTATACTATTTTTAGCAAAAAATAAAGCTATACTTTTAGACAAGCGATTAATCATAAAAATCATCCCTTCGCCAAAAGTATAGCAAATAAAACAAGAAAAGACAATAAAAAAGAGTGAATATATTATATTTAAGAGTGAATTTGCTTTTGAGGATTATCCATTAAAATAATTAAAGTTGTAATTCCATTTTTATATGAAATACTCAGATGACCGTTATATTTCTTTATAGCCAGTTTAATACTTTTTAAACCTAAACCATGAAATGTAGCATTCTTTTTTGTTGTTAAAATTATATTATTTTTAGTTTTTATTGGTAAAGAAGAGTTTTCAATTTGTATCTTGATATGCTGTTTATCTGAAGCTATATCAATTATAATGAATTTTTCTCTCACTTTGCAGCATGCTTCTATAGCATTATCAATTGCGTTGCATAAAATTGTACTTTTATCTGCGGCTAGAATATTTAATGGTTCAACAATACGATTTACTTTAACAGTATATTTTATATTGGCAGCTACAGCTTTTTTACACTTAATATTTAGAATAGAATCGAAAGTTATATCATTTGTATAAGTAATTCCAAGAGGAAGTGCAGATAAACTTTTCAGACTTTGTATAAATTCTTGAGGTTCGGATATATAGTGATTATCAATCATATTCTGCATTATAGTCATATGCTTATTTATATTATGATTTAATGTGCGTAACATTGTTTCGTTATTTGCTAATAATTTATAGTTTTCTTCCTGTTTTGCAATAAGTTCCTCTGCCGCTTTTAATTGCAATTTTGAAGAATAACTATCTATAAATTCAAATACTACAGTGTTAAAATACAATAATCCGAAAATTATAATGACAAGTAAAGATATGTATTTAATATCATGTATATTTGCTAATACCATAAGGATATCTGTACTAATAATAATAAAAAGACTGAATATTGGAAATAGTAATAGCATTATCCAATATTTAGGCGGCATTGATGCTTGTTTGCGACTGATAAATAACGAGACAGAATACATCATAACAAAATTTAATAATAAATTTATAGCCATGCCTAAATATCGTTGTAATCCTATTGTACTTAAAGTATTATATTGAACATTCAAAACGGATGCAGTAATGAATCTTGTCAATATGTCACATATAATAAAAATTACAAAATATATTGATATCATGATAATTTTGCGTATATGTGACCCGTCAAATAATAATATTAGAAAAATACTCCAGAGCACAAATGTTATACCAAGATTTATGTAAGTAGGAATGTACGCAAATGAACGCACTATATGTATTATAGAAACTATTATGATAGCAGAATACTTTACCAGTGGTTTCTGTGTCTTGAGTGATAAAGTTTGCTTAAAAAAGAATAATACAATAAAAATTTCGAATATAGAATTTATAATTTCTATACAAATACTCATAGATTCACTCTCCTAATGAAGTCTCTTTTAAATAACAGTCTTCCGCTATATATTTATAGCGAATGCCGATGGGAATAGTTGTATGTTTTTGATCATCTAATACAAAAAAACCATCACTTCGCATAACATGTACATGTTGAAAATTAACCATATAGCTTCGATGACAACGTAGAAATCCGCAATCACTCAGTTCATCACATAAATCTTTCATTTGTTTATAAAGTTCAAAATCGCCTTTTGTTGTATGTAAAGTAACAACATGATTGGAGATGCTTATATAATAAATATCACTTAAAGAGGTTCGAAATGAATATCCATTATATGTGCCAGATATTATTTTTTGATTTCTGTGATACTCGGTAAACACTTCATCTATGCGTTGCCTAATCAGTTTCTCTGGCTCTGTTTTTAAAATATATCTAAATGGTTGATATTCATAACCTTTGATAGCATATTTGTTGTAGTTAGTAAAAAAAGAAATAATACATTTTTTGTTATTATTTCTTAAAGCTTTGACGATTTGAAAACCGCTTATATTATTATCAAGTTCAATGTCTAAAAAAGCGATATCAAAACATATTGAAGAAGATAGTAATTTTTCTGCTGAACTAAAAGAAAATATGCTACAATTATATTGCGATAATTTGTTCTTTAAATTTTCCAAGAAAATAATATCATCATCACATAATGCTACATTCATAATTCAATTTACCTTTCTATAAATTCCTTTGTATGGAAATTATCATGTCCAAAACAAGCTTTTTATGGTTTTCAGGAAAAAGCTTTAAATTGTTAATAATCTGATATTCAACAGAGTCAAAATCTTTTATTAAAGATTTATCGGTTTTAATATCAAAAATATAATCTAAAGAAATTCCTAAAATTTTAGAAATACTCACAAACGTTTTAATTCCAGCCTTTCTAGTACCAGACTCAATTTGTGAGAAAAAACTTGGAGTTATACCAATCTTTTCAGATACCACTTCCTGTGTCAATCCCAGGATTTTTCTTTGAGTTTGTATTCTGTATCCTGCTTCTTTATAATTAATCATTATATTCCCCTTGTTTCAAAGATGGCTTTGCTTTTCGTATATATTTTATATCAAAATTTGTCGAATTATAATAAAATATTAGCCATATAATATTTGCTATAAGTCTATATGTGTTTATTAAATTCAACAGTATACGTTCAGATATGACATATATACTCTAAAACCTTTACATTTTAGGGTAATTAATGATAAAAATAATTATGATATGATGTGATATTATACAAAATATATTGGGGGGATTAATTATGACTTAGAATTTAAAGTTATTGTTTTATTTGTAAATAAGTTTGTTATGTGTAATATTGCATCAATAAAATATACCACTTAGAAAGGAAAAGGATAGGTGTTTAAATGAGTAAATTACTAAAAATTAATGTACTATGTATTGTTATTTCTATGTTGATAAATATTTTCCCTGATATAGTTGGAGCAGAGGATTATTTATGGGGAAATAGGAACAGTTCAGAAATGTTTAATGTCGATGATTATATTACATCAGCAGAAGAAATAGACAATGATAATGAAAATGACTATGTTGAGCCATATAAGCAGTTTCTCATTAAATATATTGATAGTAATGGTGAAAAGTTGGAAATTGAAAAAACTTACATAAATCCGTATTTTGACATGATACAACTTTCTTCTGAAATTGATACAGAGCAATATATTAAAAATCTTAAAGAAAATAACGAAAATATTGCTTATATTCAACAAGACTACAAACTGATTTTATCCACTTCGGATACTGAAACAGAAACTGTACCAGAAACAAATATAGAGGAGAATAATCCTTTCGGATTGAAAACGATATATCCTAAAGAACTATTTCCTACAAATCAATCACAAGAAACAAATATTGTGGATTCAGTCATTGACACAAATAATGTTATTGTTGCCGTTATTGATTCTGGTATTGATATTGAACACGATGCTCTTAAAGACAATATATTTGTAAATAGCGCTGAGATAGCAAACAATAGTGATTCTGATAATAATGGATATATTGATGATATTTCAGGATGGGATTTTGTTAATAATACTTCTTTATCTTATGAGCATAATCAAATAGTAGAATATAGCCATGGAACTCATGTTGCAGGTATTATTGCTGGCAATTCTGATGAAATTCAAGGTGTACATTCTAAAGCTCAAATATTACCACTAAAAGCTTTTGAAAGTGGTAGTGGATATACAAGCGATATTATTAAATCTATAGATTATGCTGAAAAAATGGGTGCCAGTATTGTCAATTGTAGTTTTGGTTCAGATGATAAAAATAGAGCTTTGCAAGATGTGATAGCAGCTTCCCATATGTTATTTGTATGTGCAGCAGGTAATTCCGCAAGGGATTTGAATGATTATCCTGTATATCCTGCGTCTTATGATTTGGAAAATGTTATTTCAGTAGCAGCTATTGACAATGGCGGCAGTATAGCATATTTTTCGAATTATGGTGATGCTATTGACATTGCAGCAAATGGTGTAAGTATAAAATCATCGATTCCCGAAAACGAATACGGCAATAGTTCGGGAACTTCTTCTGCAGCTGCATATATAACTGGCATTGCTGCCGATATAATATCTGAAACAGACATATCCTCATTTAATCAAATAAAAGAAAAACTTTGGAATACTGCCAATTATGCTGATACATTAGATAATGCAAAATATAATATAAAGGCAATAAATATTGCATCTGAAACATGCACATTAAATGAAAAATCAAACGATATTGGGAATTCTTCCATAAAAAGTTTTGATGAGCAAAATGATTCTTCTAGCACCGGATTAAAAGTTACTCAAATTTCTGCTGGAGGTTATCATTCTGCTGTAATGGTTGATGAGGATGCCTATCTTTTTGGTAACTTAGGTGCGATCGATGGAAATTATTATTGGGGTGAAGATGACGTAAGTGCTCCTGGATATAAAATGTTTGGGGTATCTCCGCCGTATGGTTCTTCTGAATCATTTGTGGTTAGAAAAATAAGTACGCGAGGTGATCACAATCTAATATTATTAAGTGATGGTACTGTACGTTCTATCGGTAAAAATAACTATGGTCAATTAGGTGTTGGATATGTTGATGGTTATATTGGTGATGGGTATGAATCCACATGGCAGGTGTTAGGATTAACAAATATTGTAGATATTGCAGCAGGACACCAATTTTCAATGGCATTAGATTCTAGTGGAAGAGTTTATGCTTGGGGTAATAATAAAGATGGTCAGATAGGAAACGGTAATAGTTATCCTTTCTTTACAACACCACAACTCGTTACTGATATAAATAATATTAGTAGCATAAGTGCTGGTCATTATCATGCTTTGGCTCAAAAAGAAGATGGGACAGTATATGGATGGGGTCGTGCAATTAATAATGCGTTAGGAAATCAAAAAAATGAAAAATGCTACTCTCCTGTAGTTTTGGATATTACAAATGTAGATAAAATAGTTGCTGGATTAGATAATAGTTTTTTTATCAAATCCGATAATACAGTATATGCCTGTGGCAATAATGCTTATGGTCAATTGGGCAACGGAACTTTAAACAGTAGTCCGGATATTGCTCAGTTAAGCATTGATAATGTTGTTGATATTTCCTCAAATCTATCTACAATATTTTTAAAAAGGGACGGTACAGCATATGGCTGTGGTTCAAATGCGTATGGGCAACTAGGTATAGGTAGCATTGCAACTGTAGTGAGAAATATCGTTCAGATACCCGGAACATATGTTGCGATTTCAACAGGTGGAAACCATACTCTTTTCCTAAAAAGCGATGGATTATATTCAGCAGGTCGTAATCAAAAAAAGCAATGTGGTTTTGAGAATATTACTAACAATTATCTTATACCTACATTAATTCCGGAATTTGCACAAAATCAAGATTCTTCAGATAGCAATACTGAATTAATCGAGGAAAAAGAAATCAATATAACCACTGAAGAACCTTATACTATTGCTATATCTGTGACAAACATAGAGAACATAAAAAATAAAATATTTGTTGTAGATTATGATAATTTAAAACTTAGTTTAAATGATGTGTGTGCACAAACATGGAAAAAGGATTTGTCAACAGGTACAATAGCTGATACTGACATAACTTTAATTTCCGCAAGTGATTCGCAAATCAGATTCAAAGTAGATAAGCCTCAAGAATTTTTGTCTGGAACTATTAATTTAATTAAATTTGATGCTTTATCAAACTGTACAACAAAAATAAAAGTTACTGCACTAACACAATAATTTATAGAGAGGAATGTGATTATGAAAAAGCAAAAAAGATTAACAGCTGCAATATTAACAATATCAATGTTGCTATCGAATGTTGCATATGCTGAAGAATTAATAGATACAAAAGCAGTATTGGATAAAATCCATTCTACGATATCATATAGCTCAGATAAAATAAAGAATATAGCAAGTAATATATTTAATATTAATTCTGAATCAGGGTTTAGTTTTGAAAATGTAGAAAAAGATTTTATAGATCCTGGCGTGGAGCTTGATATAAGAGATATGCAGGCATTGTATGATATGGGATATGAACCGTCAGATATTGAAATGGCAGTAGAATTAGCTCCAATATATAATAAAACCCCTTATGAATTACTTAAATTAAAAGGTCAAAAAAAATATATACCCAATGAAGTAATTCGCCCACAATCAGCTGATAATATAGTTGATTCAGATATTATTGAAAATGATTCAATAGAAAGTAAAGATTATAATTTTACGGTTGAAGAATCTTCTTGGGATAATATATTAATGGGTCTAAACAAAGATAATACAACGATCAACGAAAATCAGTGGGAATTTATTAAACTATCTGGTATAGATCAATTAATTGATGAAGAGATGTTATCCGAAGAAGATAAATTGGAATTAGAAGACACAACAATAAACACTTTATCCACATATACCCAATCTTCCTCAATAAGTACGATTGATATGTATAATAATTATATATTTCCCAAAAGTGTTTTTGAACAGATTAATCAAGGCGGATATAACAATTCCGATGATATTTCTGTGAACGAATTAACAGGTAATAATTTTATTAAAGCCACCGATATAAATTTACCAGGAAGGAATGGGTTGGATTTAAATTTAACCAGATACTATTCAGTTGCAAATGCCAACAATTATGATGCAACTGTATCTAAAGATGCCAGTGGATCTAATATAGAAACAAAAAATTATTATGCTGTGTGCGGAAATCCAAAAGTAACAATCTACTATAATGAACCGCTTTCTGATGGAAGTACTCAAACTACTTCTATAATAAATGGTGTATATATTGCACCAGGACGTACAAACTATAACAAAAAACCTAATTACACATATGGAATGTTTGTAAGTGCTGATGCATATGATGAGGATTTTGAAAAATTAAAATCTGGTATTGAGCCGTCTTATATGTTCAGTAATGAATCAACAGCAAAGCAGTGCATATCATATGCAGAAAATGGATATTTTAATTATACTATAAATTTTAATACGGGTGGTAAAAGTAAAATTAGGAAAATAGAATATGATGCAACCGATTCTGGATCATTTAATGTTATTAATGTTGGTAGATATACAGTGACTTCGGATACTTCTACCTATAGCAACGATATAGATGACTCATCTTTTTCAAAATATTTTGATATTGGAACGGGTTGGGCTTTTGATTTCCCATATATAGAAAAACGATATGATGCTAATGCCAAAGAAATATATGAATATCTCCATATGGGCTCAAATGGTGTTTGGCAAATAGAAGATAATAGTTTAGTGGATTATTATTTAAAAGACATTCAATTATCAAGCGGTAATGGAAAATTCAACGAAGAATATATTGACTATATATTAACAGAGAAAAGTGGGAAAAAATACTACTTTGGTTCTGTTGGTCAATTGTTGGGAATAGAAGATAGATATAAAAACAAAATTTTATTTAGTTATGATAAAATACGCGATGGAAAACTGTATTACCCTAAATTAAAACAAATAACTGATAGTGTTGGACGAATAATAGATATTAAATATCAAAGTTCACAAGTAATAATAACTGTAACAGATAAAAATGACCCTTCTCAGAATCGTACAATTGAATATAATAAGACGGGTATAGGTCAAAATAATATGGTATTATCATCAGTAAAAAATGCTGAAGGTTATATCACGAAATATGATTATACTGATCAACAATGCAAGGTATCTATGGTAAGTAAGGATATTGATAAAACACCTTCTAATATTAATTACAAGTTACTTACCACTATATCATATCCTACGGGTATGAAAACTGATTTGAAATATAATACCATGAAAAAAAATTGTGGTCTTGGCGGTGTAATGGAAGTACCTGTATTCACTAGCAAGCAAATTTACAGTGGTGAAGAAAATGTAGCATCTACTAGGAAAAGCACAGAAGCATATGGTCGCGATCAAGGAAATAATAATTATTCTTCTGTTTATGATGGTTATCCAACATTCCGAAATATTAAGGAAGTTCCTGATGAATATAGGGTATACTCTTATACTAGAAAAAAATTATATAAACATGCACACGAAGAAAGAACACATTCGATATACAAAAAATCTTATAACGGAAACTGGTTAAAAGAATCTGTTTATGATGAATATGATGATACACCTTCTGAATCCGAACCAGGGCATACCTATGATACATTCACTGATTATGAATATAATAATCAAGAACTTCTTACGAAGGAAACAACAAAAATATATAATGATTTTAAGAATGATAATAAGAAATATGTTGAAACGTCAAAAGAATACACATATGATAATGGTAAATATGGAGATGTTCTAAGTGAACGAATCAATAACGACTCAAATTATACTACATATTACACATATGATTCTACATTCCATATTCCAATAAAAATATCAAAGAAAAAAGATAGCAGTACGACGATTATTACAAATTATACGTTAACATCTGATAAATCATCAATAGAAACCATGACAGTCACCGAAAATAATAGCACAAAAAAGAAACGTGCATATGTTTATGATGATTATGGAAATATTATTACTGAGAAAAGATATATAGGAAATAATAATTGGAGTGATTTTGTTGAAGTATCATATGATTATAACGATTTGCGTTCAGTAACAAATAAACTTGATGGAGTATATTTAAATAAAATATCAGTATCAGGAATTAAAGATATTGATGGTAACCTTGTTTCAGGCTCTACGGCAGGTACTGTATCAAAATCATACCAATATGATTGGTACGGTAATATAATATCAGAAACTGATGCTAACGGTCAGACATATCAATATACATATGACAGTCTGAATCGTGTTACTAAAGTAACTAACCCTAATTCTTCTACCACAGAATATACCTTCACTGTTGATGATAACACAAATGATGTTATGGTTAAAGATGCTAACGGAAATGTAATTAAGTATTCATACGATAATTTTGGAGAAGAAAAATCAATAACAGATGTGACAAATAACATACTACTATCTGACGTCAAAGAAAATTACGAAGCTGGAAACTATTATCAAGTATATGAAAGTACTCAATATAGTACTCAAAATGGCTGTATAAAAACACAAGTAGGCTATAATGGACTTGGTGAAATTATTGACAAAAAGATATTAGATGCCGATAATAAGATTTTACGTCATGAAAGTATATGGACGGAACATGCAGTTGATGACATGCTTACAAAAACCACAACACTTGTATATGGTGATACAGATGCTGAAAATGTCAAAAATATAAAGTATACTGATATTTATGGCAATATAGTCAAAGAAGAAACAGTATATAATGAAAATGATACCGAAAAAGCTGCTACAACCACATACACATATGATTATCTCGGAAACATAAAAACGATTCGTGAGCCGCGTGCAGCAGATGAGAATTGGTCATCAAATCAATATACAACACAATATGATTATGATGTTGATGGAAATGTAATAAAAGAAACAGATATTAATGGTAAGAGTATAACAAATACATATGACGGATTAGGTAATCTTATTTCTGTAAAAGATAAAAACGGTAATATAACAACGAATACATATGACAATCTTGGTAGATTACTTCAAGAACAAATTCCATTCCAAAAGAACGGTACAAGCACAGTATATTCAACTAACAAATATTATTACGATTCAAATGGTAACTTAACAAAATCGCAAACAGCGAATAATGCTGTAGGTGAATCGGTATCATATACTACAACTGAATATCAGTATAACTGGCAGAATCAGCCTACAAAAGTAAGAGGTTTTGATGGGAATAATGTAGAAAGCTGCGTACAGTATTATTATGACAGTGTCGGAAATATATTAAGAATGTACACGGGAGATGTGGACAATCTTGTTATTAGTGGACTTGATAAGGTCAGTGGTTCAAATGATTATGCCGTTACAAAGTATGAATATGACAATATGAATAGATGTACAACGCAAACTGATGCATTAGGTCAAAAAGTAAATAACACTTATGATATTAATGGAAATCTAATAGAAACGGTTGACAGAAACGGCAATATTTTAAGTTATACTTATGATGAATTAAATCAGCTTACACGAAAAAGTTCAAGTAAAACGACTAATGACACGTATACTTATGCTTATAATAAAAAAGGGCTTCGTACCTCTATGATAGGTAGTGACGTAAATACTACATACGTTTACAATAACCTTGGACAATTAGCAAAGGAAGACTTGACAGATGGCACAGTCAAGGAGTATAATTATGATATGAATGGAAACCGCAAGAGTTTCACACTCACAAAAGATGATATTGTTCAATATACACTTACCTATGACTATGATAAGCTTAATCAACTTACAACCGTATATGAAAATGGTGATGTGAAGGCAGAGTATACATACAATCCTGATGGAACATTAAAAAAATCATCATATGGAAATCAAACAACTGATTATTCTTATAATCTTGCAAATATGCTTACTGAGGTAAACAACGCAAACGGAAGTACACAGATTTCCAAATACACTTATACATACTATGTAGACGGAAACCAAAAGAGTAAGACAGAAAGCGTTGCGGGAACTAACAAGGGTACAACAAACTACACTTATGATGGATTAAACAGACTTGTCAGCGAGCAAGCACCCGATAAGACCTACAGCTATCAGTATGACAGCTACGGAAACAGAAGCCAGTTAAGCGTTACGGGCGATGAAACATACACCACAAGCTACACATACGATAAGAATAACCGTATGCGCAATCAGACCAAGACAGCAGGAACGGCAAAAGAAATAACAGACTTCTGGTATGACCCCAACGGTAATCAGATTTCAAGCATGACGGTATCAACAGGCGGTACAGGCACGGCAGGAGTAGGCATTGCACTTGTTGGGGCTGATAATACCAACAGTTACAGCGAGTACAACAGTTGGAATCAGCTTACAAGGACTATGCAGAACGGCAAAACCTCAAGCTATACCTACAATGGTGACGGACTGCGAATGAGCAAGACCATAAACGGTGTTAAGACGAGCCATATCTGGGACGGAACAAACATTGCAGCTGATGTATCCGGCTCAACGGTGACAAAGTACATAAGAGGTTTACAGCTTATCTCCTCAAAGAAGGGCAGCAACGAGAACTTCTACACCTATAACGGACATGGTGATGTTGTTCAGCTTACAAACGGCACAGGAGCAATAACAAAGCAGTACAGCTATGATGCGTTTGGCGTGGAAACAGATAAAGCTGATAATGATACTAACCCATTCAGATATTGCGGAGAGTATTATGATACCGAAACAGACAGCATATACCTAAGAGCAAGATATTACAGACCAACAGCAGGACGGTTTATCACCGAAGACCCGATAAGAGATGGATTGAATTGGTATAGCTATTGTAGAAACAACCCTATTATATTTATTGATCCGTTGGGGTTGGTTTCTGTAGGATTACGAGATTATGCCGGAACTTATTCGGGTTCAAGTGTTGAGTGGGATGAATCTACACGAACCGCAACAGTTAGTTGGAATGATAAGTCGTTTAGTGTCTTATCTGATTCGAAAAATAATGTAGACGGTAGAATACAAGTTGATGATTCTCTATTCATTCAAGAGTTTGGAATAGGAGATGAACAAATGGTAGTCTATACGGATTCTGTTACGGGCAATTCATCTATACGCGTTAATTTTAATATTACTGATAATACCAATACAACCATTAACAATATGACATATGCAGATGCATTTCTTAATGGTGTAAGTAATGATTGGAGCAGTACTACTGTTGCATGTCATACTGGACAACATGCAAATGGCATTGTTGTTAACATCAACAATGTAACTACAGCGAATGATTACTCTCGGTCATATCTTGGAGGACCGATAAACATGTTTGTAGGAGATGGAAGAACAGGATATACATATTCATTGGCAGATTTTATGTCTACCTCTGCTCATGAATTTGGTCATGCAGGTTTTCATGTATATGATATTTACCACTATACAGATCCTAATACGGGATCGACAAAAAGAACAGATCCTAATATTAGCGTACCATTTAAAAGTATTATGAATTATCAATTTGGGCTTGGTGGAGCGCAACCAGTTGACTATGACATAATTTTTACGAATAAAACATGGACTCTTAATAGTTGGTTCTATTATAGTAGTGATAGTAATACATTAGATAAACATATTGGTGCTGGGAATTGGTAATAAATATTTAGAAAGAGGGTTATTTCTATGAAAAAAGTATTAATTTTAATATGTATTTTACTTATAATACCATCGGTTTATGTATTTGCACAAAATTTTAACCAATGTATTGCAGAAATTGTTACACATAAAATTATATTTAACAATAAAGAAGTAAGTTTGTCCAATCCAATTGTAAGTATTAACAATAGAGTATATGTATCAATCAGAGACCTATCTGAAACTTTAGGATATAATGTTGAATGGCAAGACAGTAATCATTCAATAAATATTAACTTGGTCGAGAAAGATGATAACGAAAATTTAATTATTTTTAAGCAAAATCAAAAAATGGGATTCATGGATAGAACAGGTAAAATTCAAATTGCTGCACAGTTTGATGTCGTGCATGAATTTCATGAAGGCATTGCTGTAGTTGGCAATCACATAAGTACTTGGGAAAAACTTCCATCTGACGTCAACAATATGATTTGGGGATTCATTGATGAATATGGTGAACTGATCACACCAATTAAATATTCATATGCAGGTGATTTTAACGAGGGGTTGGCATTAGTAGAATATAATAACGAAAGTTATTATATAAACAAATTAGGTGAAAAATCTTCTCAGACAGTTATTGCTTCTAAATATTTTACTCATGGCATTGCACCTAAATTGATTAAAGGTACTTCATTCCCTACACCTAATTCGCCATCTGAAATCTGGACATATATTGATAGCGCAGGAGAACTTGTTACGGATAAAACATATGAATATGCAGGAGAATTTGAAGATGGTATGGCAATTGTTAAGCAAAACGGCAAATATGGTGTTATTAATAATAATTTCAATATAGTCATTGATTGTCAGTATAACAATTTAAAAAAGATTAGTAATAATCTATATGCCGCCTGTAATGGTAATGGTTCTAATTGGGGTATAATTGATTTATCAAACAATGTTATAGCGGACTTTATATATTTTGATATAGGATGTTTTTCTAATGGTCTTGCACCTGTACGAATGGATTTATATAATGGTGCGTATATAAACGAAAGCGGAAAAATTGTATTTTGTTCACAATTTAGTATGGTTTATGATTTTTCAGATGGAGTTGCATGTGTCGTGGATAAAGTGAACGGAAAAGCAGGTGTCATTGATATGCAAGGGAAATATATTATAGAACCTAAATATAATTCTTTAAGACCTTGTAAAGGTGGATTATTCGAAACAAAAGATGATAATCAGAATTTCTTCTATATTAATAAAAATGGCGAAAAAATTTTACCACATTAAGAATGCTTATGACAATTCTATCGAAGTGTCATAAACCTATATAATCATAAACGAAATGGTTCTGTAGGATACAAAGAGAATGCTGTGATAAAATTTATACCGGGTATTGAAAAATAATAAATAATCATCTTATGACTAGGGGACGGTTCTCCTGACAATGTCTCACCCCGACGGAACGCTGAAAAAGTCATCATATGGCAGTCAGACAACCAACTACACCTATGACGGGTTGAACAGACTTGTCAGCGAACAAGCTCCCAATAAGACATACACCTATCAGTATGACAGCTACGGAAACAGAAGCCAGTTAAGCGTTACGGGCGATGAAACATACACCACAAGCTACACATACGATAAGAATAACCGTATGCGCAATCAGACCAAGACAGCAGGAACGGCAAAAGAAATAACAGACTTCTGGTATGACCCCAACGGTAATCAGATTTCAAGCATGACGGTATCAACAGGCGGTACAGGCACGGCAGGAGTAGGCATTGCACTTGTTGGGGCTGATAATACCAACAGTTACAGCGAGTACAACAGTTGGAATCAGCTTACAAAGACAATGCAGAATGGCAAAACAGCAAGTTATACTTATAACGGTGATGGACTGCGCATGAGTAAGACCGTTGACGGAAAGACAACAAAACATATATGGGATGGTACAGATATAGTAGGAGATGTGACAGACGGAACTGTAACGAAGTATATTCGTGGTCTACAGCTTATTTCATCAAAGAATGGCAGCAATGAAAACTTCTATACATATAACGGACACGGTGATGTTGTTCAACTTACAAACAGTACAGGTGCTATAACAAAGCAGTATAATTATGATGCGTTTGGTGTGGAAACAAACAAAATGAATAATGATACGAACCCATTCAGATATTGTGGTGAGTATTATGATATAGAAACCGACAGTGTATATCTAAGGGCAAGATATTACCGACCAACCACAGGACGATTTATAACAGAAGATTCGTATTGGAATGTAGATAATATGATTTATGGAAATAGTAATGATAAAAAACCCAATATTAATGCAATTATACAAAGTGGCTCATTGTATATTTATTGTAACAGCAATCCTGTGCGGATGATTGATCCAGATGGTAAATATATTGTAGATAGTGCGGCTAGAAATATATGGCGACTTGGAGCGGAATATTATTTAAGAAATAGAAAAGGATGGTATTTAACAGCGACATTATTAGAATTATCAACATATGGCTCTGGACAACACTTTGAAGCTCACAATGGAGAGTATGCTGCTGATTTAATAAAATATAATAGTGGTTTTAGAAAACAAGTAAATGACTATTTATGGTCAAATGGCACACAGTATGATTCCTCATATGCATTCTTTACATTTACATATGCGTTTGATGTTTCAGGAGGAGATTTAGGGGCAGCATTACATAATGTTTCTGTAGTAGTTACAGCAGAAAGAAATAGTGATGCCTCATGGAATACTTTTATACAAGTATATGATACATTTGACTTTACTGAATTCAGAAATCCATTTTTAGAAGATGATTTGAAAAGTATGTTTTTATGGACGATGAATGACTTAGCATATCTGGATCAAGCCATGAATGTAATTGAACCAGTAGAGGTGTATATAGATTTTTATGATACATATTAAGAAAGGTAATATATAATGAAGAAAATAATTAAAACACTAATTTTTTGTGTGATAATATCTATCGTTGTATTTGTTGTTATATGTAGACTTATATCTCAAAACTATGAATATAGTATTGGTCGCGATACTCATAAAACTTTTGGAAATAGAGAATATCAAATTCTAACTTATACATCTATGAATAGAGAAAAAAAATACTGTTTATACAATTTTAAATATAATGAAACAGTTATTAATGACTTAAATTCATATAAATCTTATGGTAAATATATGTATTTTTGTGGCGATGATGGCTTAGTATATATAAGGTTGGACACACATAACAATAAAATTTTATACTATCGAGCAATAGGATGTAATTTAATAAATGTAGAGGAAATGAAAAAAAAGGGTGACATTGAAGTTATTACTTCTCTTGAAGAAGTTTCGGAAAAAGATAGGTCGCGATTTGACAAATTACTAACCAAAATTCGCTAACAAAAGTGGAGATATCTTCTGGCACAAATGTTACGGATACGATTAATGGAACATGAACGTCAAGGGGCGGTTCTCTTTCCACTTCTCGCTGACGGAATTCTGAAAAATCGTTGTACAGAAATCAGACAATTAATTATGCATATAGTATGGATAACTGCATAATTAAAATATTTGTTCATGAAAATAGAGGGGACTGCATAATAAGATGTAGTCCTCTTGTTTTTGTCGAAAAATCTGTTTTTACGTTGATATTTGCATAATTCACTCTATTTTATTGTAAGCTGTTTTATACTGTGATATATATTATATAATTGCAATAGATAGTGAAAAATTTTTGAGTAACTAATCTTGAAATTGCAATTTAATAAAATAGAAGTGAGCTTGAGTATAAACTCAACAATGGTCTGTGTAAGGAGGTTTTATTATGACAGCATCATGGGTATTATTAATTAGTATTTTTGTATTAATTGTTATTTGTATAGTATTATTGTTTATTAAGAAAATACGAGATAATAGAATAGTTTTATATATAGTAATCCCATTATTAATAGGAATTGTATTATTGTTGGGGCAATGGTGTTTTAGATATAACTTTGAAAATCCAATAAATGTTATAGATAATACATTGATTGATTGGGGATTAGCAGAGCCTGAACCTACATCTACACCGACTCCCATTCCAACTCCAACTGTGTATGTGGAACCAACATTTGAGAAACGTACATCTGAAACGTTTAACTATACGATAGATTGCCCTTCTAATTTTGAATTAGAAGGCAGTTTGCAACAAGATACTGAAAATGATTTTAATTTAACGTCAGAAGATCGAAGGGCGACGCTTAATTTTATAGCAAGATATGTTGATGATGAACTACCGGATTTGTTTGTTATTGATACATTCAGAAGGACTTACGGCGGAACAGAATTATATCGTGATGACCAACTTGAAAATGATGGTTGGTATGTGATTTCAAGCAAAACAGCTGATGGATATTTTCATTATAGAAAATGTATATTCACTAATGGTATTGCAAGAATGTACACATTTTCATTTCCTACAGACCAAGAGGATATTTATTTGAAAAATTATGATTATGTTACACATATAGAAAATTCGTTTAGAAAACTTAAATAAAATAAGGGAGTTGCGATTCAGTAGCTCCCTTATTTTATTTTTGCAGAATTAAGCAATTTTCTTGCCACTGTAAACATTTCCATTCCAACAGCAGGAATGTCGCGATAACAGGTGTCAAGTGAAAATTGTTCATCATAGTTAAATGATATATTTACGGATTGATAGATTTTTTCATAAGCCGCTTTGATGGCGGTATCCATATCCATTCCGTTCTCAACCTCGGTGATGATGTCAGCAAGTGATACTTTTAACTGTTGTTCCGCTTGGGTGTAGGCGTCAGGTCGTAACTGTCTATCACACATAACACGGATTGCGTTCTGTGCTATCGGTGATAATATCCCATATCCGTATCCATTTGTTTCGCCTGTAATTACCGCATTGCGTATTTTAGTGTTTGCATAGCCTGCGGCTAATGTGTAACCGAGATTTCCCGTCTGTACATCATCAAGAATATCACCGATTAAATTCTCAACAATTTGTGTCTGTTCCTCTGTTGCATTTAATGGTGTACTTTCTCGCGGGATTTCAGCCGCAAAAGTTGTGGTGCTCATCGTGGTCAATGCCACCGTGATTATTAGTGTGAATATTTTCTTTTTCATAATGAAATACCTCCTGTTTATTTGATATATTTATCATAACAGAAAATATCTCTATCGGCAAAAAAATTCGATTAAATATTTAATAGCAATTTGGTCTGCGGAAAACTGTAAATCCAACACTTGACGCGGTGGATATTACTACATTATTTGCACTGGAAGAACAGTGAATAACAAGAATATTACCATTTGTATCTTTACCGACAACTATTCCAACGTGGCTATAACTCAGCAAGAAACATAAATCACCTGCTTGCACTGTTGACGCTGTTACTTGAATACTGGCGTCACGCTGTCCGTATGTTCCGTGTCCGACAGCATATCCCATACCACTGTTATTAAATACCCAAGTGACAAATCCCGAACAGTCCAATCCATATGCTCTTAGTGTTCCTGATGATGGACTTCCTGCGGCAGTTACTCTCTGCATAGTACCCCAAGCACTGTCCCAACCGATTGCACTTGATTTACCACCCCAAAAATAATTTACTTTACCAACAAGTGAGCCTGCATTTTTGACGACATCCTTGCGTTTCTGCGGAAGCGATGACGGCAATCCATTTATAATGCTTTGAACATCTGCATTTGTAATTGCCAAACTATGGCTTGATGAGGTCAAAACATCGCCGTGTTCAAGTAAGGTTTCCACTGCCTCACGTTGCTTTGCGGTTAATTCATATAAATCCATCAACTCATCTTTTGTTTTGCCATTTATCGTGACGGTGAGTTTATTTTTTGTTTCTGTATCTGATACCGCAATTTCTTCGACCGTATGATTTACGGTGTTAGCGGCTCGGAAATATGTTTTTAGTTTTTCGGCTTTAATATCATCAAATATGACAACATCTTCAGCAGTGTTGTCATCAGTTCCTGCTGTTTTTGCTGCAAATACCGCAATCACGACATTTCTGTCAGTCTGATTATCTATAACATCAACCTCTGTATGGTCTATGGATAATTCAATATCTTCGACTTCTTGTGTCAATTCAACATTGTATTCCGCTATAATCTGCGATAATGGAATTGTTCCTGTATCCGTTACTTCCTCAGAAATAAAAATACCAAACGGACTTGCCGCAATAGCTGCTATAATAATGACAACAATCAATATAACCACTACAACTGCCACGGCACCGCCGGACGCAATTGCCGTTGAAATAGCCTTGACTGCCTTGGCAACTGCTTGTGCAACTTTGACTGCAACTTTAGTTGCTACACGCACCGCAGATTTTGCAATCTTCGCACTTCTTTGTGCAGCCTCTTTTGACAATTTTGCGGTCTGTTTTGCAGTTTGCTTTGCGACCTGTTTTTGTGTTTTAACAGTGGCTTTGTGAGTTTTTGATACTTTTTTCTTTGCAATTCGGCTCGCCTTAAACATATTCTTGCCGTTTTTTACAGTCTTAGATGTTATTTGTTCTTTACTATGTACCGCTTTTGATGTTGTAGTTTGCATTTGACGGGGAACAATACTTGTTTTCTGCTTAGGTGTATTGTATGCCGTTTTTATAGGCTCTACTTTTCCGTTCCGTAAAGACTGCATATAGTTTTCTTTTGTTTTTATATTCGGTTTATCAACTGAGGGAGCATTGGAGATAATATCCGCATTTGGAGTATTCGGCATATTAGCGTCTTTATTTTGTGATTGCATTTGTTCCGTCAATTTTGATTTCAACTTATTCTTGACATATTCGTGTCTTGCATTGTCAGGGCTTTTTATATCTGTATCCGTAATATGAGATTTGATATAATTTTCTTTTGTCTTAATATCTGATTTTTGTTTCGCAGTTGATTTCTGTACTGATTTTTGTATTGATTTTTGTTTCACTTCGGGAACGGCAAAAGAAGTTTCGGACTGTGCGGCGGTATATTCTTCTTTTGTTTTAGGCGTAAACATTTTTGTTTCGGGATTATTTTTTTGCTCTGATTTAATTATGTTCGATTTGGACATAATTTTTTTATCTTCTGCAATTTTTGGAGTTCTGCTTACGGTTTTAGGTATATTCCTGATTTCACTCGAATTAGTTGGAATTTTTCCGTCTGTTAATTGCAAGTTTTTCGGCTGATTATTTGCTAACTTAGGTATATTATTTGTAGTAGGTTTAACGGAAACATTAGGAATTGTATAATTTTCTTTAGTCTTGATTTTGTGTGTTTTGTGTGATTTTATTCTATTATCCGCAATAATACGCATAGTTCGATAGACTTTTGACGTTGTACTGTATGCTGCAAATTCTATTGTATCTGTTGCATAATTTTCGGGAGTCTGTTCGTCATTGTCATTCAACTGTTTTTCTGAGTTCCGCTTTATAAGTTGCTCTTTCATAACAGATGGAGCGTTGCTGAGAACATTATACGGAATAGATTTCACATCTTTTGGTGCGTTTTTAACAATGTGTTTTGCCGCATGTGGTTTTTCTTTGGTTTTAGGTTTTGTCTTTAACTCGCTCAATTACTATCACCTCAATTCTTATATAAAAAAATAAGGCGGCGATTTTCACCGCCGCCTGTGTAATTTATTTTTCACCCGGTTTTGTACTCATCAATTTATAGAGTTCTGTATCAGTAGGGAAGTCATTTGTAAACGGTACTATCGAGCCGCCGACTTTAATCAGTCCGCGTCCTGCCGACGAATTTGTTATATATCCCATTTGTGCGGGAGATATATTAAGCATTGAAGCAAGTTCGGCTCTGTCCGAAGGTGATTGATTAAATATAAGCAAAAACTCACAATTCGAAATCATCCACCTTGCAGTATCATTTTTCAGACATTCCTCAACATTTTGGGTTATTCCAGTTAAAAGTCCTCCGTATTTTCTGAAACGTCGCCACGCCTTCAATAGAAATTCAGCACTGTATGGGTTTTTGAAAAACAAATGTGATTCGTCTATGTATACTCGTGTATATATACCGCGTTTCCTGTTTTCCATAACTCTGTTCATAATGTTATCCAACATTATAAGCAATCCGACCGATTTCATTTGTTCGCCTAATTCCAAGATGTCATAGCAAATAATTCTCCTGTCAACATCTACATTACCTTGATGTGCAAAGGAATCCAAACTGCCCGTAGCGAACAATTCCAATGACAGTGCGAGGTCTTTTGCTTCTTGTTCGGGTTGATGTAATAATTCCTCTCTGAAATCTGCAAGCGTGGGCATAGTCTGATTAGTATTGCTGAAATACTGTTCATATACATTTATAGTACAGCGGTCAATAATAGACCGTTCTTTTGCTCCAACACCGCCACTATTTCTTGCATCACCAGTTTTCAATAATTGGTCAAATAGCGATATTAAAAATTCAGATTTAATTGATATAGGATTATCTTCGTTGTTGAAATCGTTATTTATATCCATAGCATTTATATGATTATTTGATGACGCTGATAGTGTAATTGATTCACCGCCAAGATTTGAAATTAACGGAGCATACTCTCTTTCAGGGTCTACAATAATAATGTCATCGTTTGTAAACAATGCCGACATAGCAATTTCCATCTTTGACGCAAATGATTTACCGCTACCAGAAACACCGAGAACAAATCCGTTTCCGTTAAGTAACAATTTGCGGTTGCACATTAAGAGATTATGTGATATTGCATTGATACCGTAATAGATACCGTCATTGTCGATTATTTCTTGAGTTTTATACGGCATTAGTACCGCAGTGCTTTCCGTCGTCAGTGTACGTATAGCTCTAATATTCATCAATCCGTATGGCAGTACGGTTTTCATTCCGTCCTCTTGTTGATATTTGAGAACAGCGAAATTACAAAGGTGTTTGCGACCTATTGACAGAATAGTTTCGGTATCATTGTTAAGTGCGTCAAGACTATCCGCAATATGTAAAATTGTTACGGTAACAAACATCATTCTTTGGTCACGAGTGGTAAGGTCATCAAGAAATTCCTTAATTTCTTTTCGCATTTGCTCTAATTCGTATGGTACGGTTGCAGAAAAGTTATTGTTCATATTCTGCTTTTGCTGCCATTTTGTAATATCAGTTTCAACCGCTAATAATTTTTTTTGCACTTCTTTTACCGCGTCGTCGGTAGGGATAGGCTTAATATCCACCGACAACATCATACTGCGAGAAAAGTCTGTCAGTTCAGATATCATACTGTCCTTTAAAAATGACGGGTATTCTTTCAAAAAGATAACTCTTGCGAATCTATCACCGACTTTTATGTAATCGCTTTTAAATTCCATACTGTCAGGGCATATATAATCTTTAAAGTCCGCACCTACTGCCATAGCTTTTTTGAGGTCAAAATTGAATATTCCACCATCGTTGCCACGAAAAAAGTCATAAAAAATACGGAGCCTTTCTTTGTAGTTAAGCTCCGTAATATGTGATGATATTTTACCGAAATCGACGGTTAAGTCGTTACCGACACGAGCGAAGAATGTGCGTGCCTCCTCAATGTTTTTCTTTTCACTTGATATAGTAATATATTTTTCGTGGACGATATTATTACTGTCTGCCATCTTATCACTCAACAATGCTTTAAGTTCTTTCGCATATGTTATACTGTTTTTGTCGGCTTTATCAGTTGGTGTTATAAACTGTTCAAATACGTTTCTGTTCAGTTGCTTATTGTATATAGTAATCTTTGCAAATGCGTCAGTCGGCAGTCCATTTAGGATTGCCGAGTGTGCAAGAAACATCTCTAATTGGTCATCATCTGACGCAACCGCATAATTTATATCTGAAAAACGCCACGTTTTAGAAAAATATTGACCGCACTGCATAATACCATCTCTATAAATACGCTTTATAGGGATAGACTGTTGAACACTTTTAGGAATTATTCTTTTTTCCTTTTTTCCAAAAAGCTGTGTGGGTGTTCTTTTTTGATTTTTTAACATCTGCCAAAACCTCCTTATATATATTGTACAAAATGTTTTCAGATTTGAATGTACGCACACCTGCATATATAAATTCGCTCCGAATAAATGCAATTATAAATTCCTCTAATTGCATACCGTTATATTTAAAAAAGCCTGCGGCTGCTAAAGGCAACGCACACACTATACATAACCACGAAACTATTTCTTTTCCTACAATATCTTTGAGTCCGAAATATACGCCAACAGCCGCACCAACCGCGGCAACCGAGCATATAAACTGACGTGCGGACAATCCGAAAAACAGGCTTTCGTGGTAGTTCTTAATTTCCTTATTGATTCGTATTTCCATAAATACCTCCAAACTTAACGCTCATCTTCGTCCTTATGCTTTTTATGATATTTTTTAGCTATTATTATTCTCCATATCTTGAGTAACCTTATCTTTCGGGTGCGTTGCGATGTGTCATTTTTGGTTGCAAGTCCATAGGTGTTTTACCGTCAAGCGGTTTTATAAAATCAATACGGTTTGCCGTAGCCATAATTTTATAATCTAACGGACGTTGCCACGCGGTTGCTTTTGGGGCAAATTTAAAACCGTTTTGCTTTAATATTGCTCTCTGCTCCGATGTTGGTTTTTCCTCAAATATAAGCTGCAAGCGGTTATTTGCAAGATTTATAATAGCTTCGCCACCTACAAACTGCCAACCATTAAACATTGTTTTAGGTCTGTTTTCCAAACGGTCAATGTTCGATTTTATTCTGCCGATTTTCTCATAATTTTCTTTAAAAAATCTTCCTGGATATGGGGCTGATTGATAACCGTTTACTCGCTCGTCGAGTCTTACTGCCTCTGCATAGTCAATGCCCTCAAAGTTTACCATTGTACCGTTTGCTTTGTAATAGTCATTAACTGCCTGCATATATGCAATATTGTTTTCAAAATGTGCTAAATTCTCCTTTAACATATTTATTGCCATAGGGTCGTTTGCACGGATTAGATTGTTATATGCCATTATATTTCCCTCCTTAATTTGTTTGCAATAACCGGCAAACAAGTTGTCTACATTGAAAATTTTTGCATAAAAAAATTGCCACTATTTAAAATAGTGGCAACTTCATAATTTGATTAAAGTTCGCTATTGTCTGTTATTTCGTCATTAAAGAGAATACGGATATAATCTCTTGCACCATAAAGTATGCGTGATATATATACATATTCTGTGTCCGTTTTGTAAAACACTATGTATTTTCCGCTGACTAAATAACGATAATCGGTCGTTATATTTATTTTAGCGGAAAGAGATATACCCATTTCGGGTGAAGTTTCAAGTAATGTGTAATCATCTATTATCTGATTTATTACTCGGTTGGCGGCGATAGGATTGCTTAAATCATCACTGATATATGACTTTATTTCTTGTAAATCGCTTATTGCCAATGGGGATAATTTTATTTTTGCCATTATTCAACCCCCAATATTTTCTTTACATCATCAGCGTCAATCCAGCCGTCTTTTTTTGCGGCTTGTTCTGCGTCTGCTAATTTCGACATAATTTTAATTTTTGCTTGTGTTCTTTCGTACTCGTCTATATCAATAATTGCGTATCTTCCTCTGCCGTTCTTTGTTAAAAAAACAGGCGAATCAATACTAATATCTTTTAAAACATCGGTATAATTCCTTAAATCTGAAACAGGTCTGATATTTGGCATAATAACTCCTCCTCACATTAATTTGCTGTAATTATTAT
>NZ_JBKVWU010000006.1:0-50700 GCF_046972485.1 Hominilimicola sp. | reverse complement strand
GAGACCGACAGTTCGTGGTGTTGTTATGAACCCTAACGATCACCCACACGGTGGTGGTGAAGGTAAGTCACCAATCGGTCGTCCTGCACCGGTTACTCCTTGGGGTAAACCAGCACTTGGTCTTAAGACAAGAAAGACTAAGAACAGAACTGACAAGTTCATCGTTAAGAGAAGAAACGCTAAATAATAGATATTTAATTTTGATATAGATTGAAAGGAGGAAGATTTAATGGGCAGATCACTTAAGAAAGGACCTTTCGTTGAAGAGCGTCTTATGAAGAGAATTGACGCTATGAACGCAGCTAATGAAAAGAAGGTCGTAAAGACATGGTCAAGAGCTTCCACAATTTTCCCAGAAATGGTTGGACACACAATCGCAGTGCATGATGGCAGAAAGCATGTTCCTGTATTCATCAGTGAGGACATGGTAGGCCACAGACTTGGCGAATTCGCTCCTACAAGAACATACAAAGGTCATGCCGGAGCTAAAACTTCTAAGTAATATCTATGATATTGCTTAGAAGCAAAGAAATAAGATTTACAGAGGGATGTTAAATCCCGTTACTAATATTGCAAAAGGAGGAATCCACATGGAAGCACGTGCAGTGTTAAGATATGCTCGTATTTCACCTAGAAAGGTTAAGATAGTGCTTGATCTAATAAGAAACAAGCCTGCTAACGTTGCAATGGGTATTCTAAACAACACACCTAAAGCAGCAAGCGAGTATTTGACAAAGCTTCTTGCGTCAGCGATTGCAAACGCAGAGAACAATCATGATATGGATAAGAATAAGTTATACGTTGCAGAATGTTACGCAACACAAGGTCCTACTTTAAAGAGAATTCAGCCTCATGCTCAAGGCAGAGCGTTCAAGATTTTAAAGAGAACCAGCCATATCACTTTAGTATTAAAGGAAATGGAAGACTAATCGAAAAGGAGGTTCACTCATGGGACAAAAAGTTAATCCACACGGACTTAGAGTCGGAGTTATAAAAGATTGGGATTCTAAGTGGATTGCAGGTAAAAAAGATTTCGGAGACCAGTTGGTTGAAGATTATAATATAAGAAAGTTCGTTAAGAAGGCTTGCTATGATGCAGGTGTTGCTAAGATCGGTATTGAAAGAAAGCAGAATAAAGTGTTTATCACAATTCATGCTGCTAAGCCTGGTATCATCATCGGTAGAGGCGGTGCTGAAATCGATAAGCTAAAGGCTCAAATCGAAAAGCTTACTTCAAAGACTGTTAACGTAAACATCATGGAGGTTAAGACTCCTGATACAAATGCACAGCTTGTTGCTGAAAACATTGCTGCACAACTTGAAAGAAGAATTTCATTCAGACGTGCAATGAAGCAAGTTATGGGCAGAGCAATGCGTCTTGGCGTTAAGGGTATCAAGACTGCAGTTGCAGGTCGTGTAGGCGGTGCTGAAATCGCAAGAACAGAACAATATCACGAGGGTACAATTCCTCTACAGACATTGAGAGCTGATATTGACTATGGCTTCGCTGAAGCTCATACAACATACGGTATTCTTGGCGTTAAGGTTTGGATTTACAAAGGTGAAATCCTAAACGTTGCTGACGGCAGAAGAAAGGAAGCTGCTCAACAAGCGGCTGACAATAACAGACGCGATAACAGAAGACGCGGCGATAGAAGACCGAAGGGAGGCAGATAATCATGTTGTTACCAAAGAGAGTTAAATACAGAAGAGTTATGCGTGGCAGAATGAAGGGTAAGGCAACACGTGGTAACGTTGTATCACACGGCGAGTTCGGCCTTCAGGCTCTTGAGCCGGCATGGATTACTTCAAGACAGATTGAAGCAGCCCGTATAGCTATGACAAGATATACAAAGCGTGGCGGTCAGGTTTGGATTAAGATATTCCCTGATAAGCCGGTAACAAGAAAACCTGCTGAAACTCGAATGGGTTCAGGTAAGGGTGCTCCAGAGTATTGGGTAGCAGTAGTTAAGCCTGGCAGAGTGCTTTTTGAAATGGCAGGCGTAAGTGAAGAAGTAGCAAGAGAAGCTATGCGTCTTGCTATGCACAAACTACCAATTAAGTGTAAGTTTGTAAAACGTCAAGCAGAGGATGGTGAATAAGAATGAAAGTAAATGAGCTAAGAGATTTATCAACAGCTGAATTGGAAGAAAAACTTGCAGAAAGCAAGCAAGAGCTTTTCAACTTGAGATTTCAGAATGCTATTAACCAATTAGAAAATCCAAAGAGAATTGGTGATGTAAAGAAGACTATCGCTCGTATTTTAACCATCATTCATGAAAGAGAACTACAAGGCAGTGCGATGTAATGCCGGTACTTGTTTGACAGGTACAAATTGAGCAGATAGAAGATTATTAGAAACGTGCGGAAGGAGGCACTTATCTGTGGAAGAAAGAAACAGCCGTAAGGTTAAGATCGGTAAAGTAATCAGCAATAAGATGGATAAGACAATCGTTGTTGCTATTGAAGAAAATAAAAAGCATCCGCTTTATGGTAAGATCGTTAAGAGAACTTACAAACTAAAGGCACATGATGAAGAAAACGTATGCTCTATCGGCGATAAGGTAAAGGTTATGGAAACAAGACCTCTATCAAAGGACAAGAGATGGAGACTCGTTGAAATAGTAGAAAAAGTTAAGTAATATAGCGTTCCCGGAAAGAGTGGAACAACTTGCTTTGCAAGTTGTAGTAAGCAAATCGCTTGCGATTTGTGAAGCGTAAGGAGGAAGTTTTAATGATTCAACAACAAACACTTTTAAAAGTGGCTGATAACACTGGCGCAAAGGAAGTTATGTGTATCCGAGTTATGGGCGGCAGTAAGAAAAGATATGCAGCAGTTGGCGACGAAATCATTTGCAGTGTCAAGAAGGCAACACCGGGCGGCGTTGTAAAAAAAGGTGACGTTGTAAAAGCTGTTGTAGTCAGAACGGTTAAAGAGTCAAAGCGTGCTGACGGTTCATACATCAGATTTGATGAGAACGCAGCAGTTATCGTAAAAGATGACAAAAACCCAAGAGGTACTCGTATTTTTGGCCCTGTTGCAAGAGAGCTTAGAGATAAAGAGTACATGAAGATACTATCATTGGCTCCGGAAGTTCTTTAATTAAGGAGGATAATTGATACAATGAAAAAGATGCATGTAAAAAGAGGCGACACTGTAAAGGTTATCGCCGGCAAAGATAAAGGTAAAGAGGGCAAGATTATCACAGCTATTCCGGCTGACGGTAAGGTAATCGTTGAAGGCGTTGCTGTTGCTAAGAGACATCAAAAGGCAAGAGTTCAAGGTCAGGAAAGCGGTATTATCCATAAGGAAATGCCAATCGACGCATCAAACGTAATGAGAGTTTGCTCAAAGTGCGGTAAAGCTGCAAGAACAGGTGTTAAGGTTCTTGATGACGGTTCAAAGATGAGATACTGCAAGAAGTGTAATGCAGAACTTAACGATTAATTTTCGAGAGGAGGAAGATTCTAACAATGAGTAGAATGCAAGATAAATATAATAAAGAAGTTGCTCCGGCTCTTATGGAGAAGTTCAGCTATAAAAGTACAATGCAAATCCCTAAGCTCGACAAGATCGTTATAAATATCGGTATGGGTGAAGCTAAAGACAACCCTAAGGCAATCGAGGCTGCTTGCGGAGATTTGGCTGCTATAACAGGTCAAAAGCCTATTATAACAAAGGCTAAGAAGTCAGTTGCGAACTTCAAGTTAAGAGAAGGAATGAATATCGGCTGTAAAGTAACACTTAGAGCTGACAAGATGTATGAATTCTTAGACAGATTTTTCAATGTTGCTCTTCCACGTGTAAGAGACTTTAGAGGTATCAACCCTAACGGTTTCGACGGTAGAGGTAACTATTCTGTTGGTATTAAGGAACAGCTTATATTCCCTGAAATTGACTATGATAAGATTGACAAAATCAGAGGTATGGACATCAACATTGTCACAACTGCACAGACAGACGAAGAAGCTCGTGAACTTCTAAAGTTAATGGGCGCTCCGTTCCGTTCATAGTTAAAAAGGAGGATTTAACATGGCAAGGAAAGCAATGGTTTTAAAACAACAGAAACAACCTAAGTATTCAACACAAGCTTATACAAGATGTAAGATTTGCGGCAGACCGCATGCTTACCTTAGAAAGTTTGGTATTTGCCGTATATGCTTTAGAGAATTGGCTTACAAAGGTCAAATCCCTGGCGTAAGAAAAGCAAGCTGGTAAAATCGAGCGTTTCTTATAAGAAACGAATTGATTTTTAGATATATGATAAAATTCGGACTTACAAAAATCCGAAAGAGGTAAAGTGACTTGCACAGCAAGTTATAGCTGAAGCAGGTATTTGATGCGAGACATCAAATACCGTAGCATAAGGCAAACCGCTTGCGGTTTGTGAGAGCGTAAGGAGGTAAAATAAATGCAAATAACTGATCCAATCGCAGATTTGCTTACAAGAATCAGAAATGCAAGCTCATCAAAGCATGAAACAGTCGATGTTCCTGCTTCAAACATGAAGAAGGCGATTGTTGAAATCCTTAATGATGAGGGTTATATAAAAGATTTTCAAGTAATCGAAGACGGTAAACAAGGCGTTATCAGAATTACTTTGAAATACGGACCTAACAAGGAAAGAGTTATAAGCGGTCTTAAGAGAGTTTCTAAGCCTGGTCTTAGATTCTACGCAAGCGTTGACGAACTTCCAAGAGTTCTTAAGGGTCTTGGTATCGCAATCGTTTCAACATCAAAGGGTATTATGACAGATAAGGAAGCAAGAAAGCAGCACGTTGGCGGCGAAGTACTTGCTTACATCTGGTAATTAATATTAATAAAAAAATAACTGAAAACCTGTGGAAACACACGGCTGTGTGTAAAACAGAGCAAATTTAAGTTAAGGAGGAAAAATCCCTATGTCAAGAATAGGTAAGTTACCTATCACTGTTCCTGCCGGAGTTGAGGTAAAGATCAGTGATACAAACGAAATCACAGTAAAAGGTAAGAACGGCACACTTTCAAGACAACTTCATCCTGATATGATCGTTAAGCTTAACGATGGAGTTATCACAGTAGAGCGTCCTTCAGAAGATAAGATGCACAAGTCATTGCACGGTCTTACAAGAACACTTGTAAACAATATGGTTATCGGTGTTACAGAAGGCTTTACAAAAGAGCTTGAAATCAACGGTGTTGGTTACAGAGCTGCAATGCAAGGCAAGACTCTTAACTTGAGTCTTGGTTACTCACATCCTGTTTTGTATGAAGCAAAGGAAGGCGTAACAATCGAAGTTCCTGCTCCAAACAAAATCATCGTTAAAGGTGCCAACAAAGAAGACGTTGGTGCAACAGCAGCGAAGATTAGAGAGTACAGACAGCCTGAACCATACAAGGGTAAGGGTATTAAGTACGTTGATGAACACATCAGACGTAAAGAAGGTAAAACAGGAGCTAAGAAGAAATAATTGAAAGGAGTGTTCTTAAATGATTAAGAAGATAGATACAAAAGCGGCTAGAGTTAGACGCCACGCAAGAGTTAGAAAGAACATCTCCGGCACAGCGGAGAGACCTCGTCTAAACGTATTCAGAAGTGCAAAACATATATATGCTCAGGTTATTGATGATGTAAAGGGTGTTACACTTGTTTCAGCATCAAGCATGGACAAAGAATTTGAAGGCTACGGCGGAAACGTTGAAGGTGCAAAGGCAATCGGTCAGAAAGTGGCTGAAAAGGCTCTTGCAGCAGGCATTAAAGCAGTAGTATTCGACAGAGGCGGATATGTATATCACGGCAGAGTTGCTGCTCTTGCAGAAGGCGCAAGAGAAGGCGGCTTGGAATTCTAATAGAAGGAGGAAGAGATAAGTGGCTGAAAGAATAGACGTAGAAGCTTTAGAGCTTGAGGAAAATGTCGTAGCAATCAACCGTGTTGCTAAGACTGTTAAAGGCGGTAGAACAATGAGATTCAGCGCTTTGGTCGTTGTTGGTGACAGAAATGGTCACGTTGGCTTCGGTCAAGGTAAGTCTGCTGAAATACCTGACGCAATCAGAAAAGGTATTGAAAGCGCAAAGAAGAATTTGATTTCTGTTCCTCTTGTAGGTTCAACAATTACTCATGAAGTTGTTGGTATTTCAGGTGCAGGTAAGGTTCTTCTTAAGCCGGCTGCACAAGGTACTGGTGTGCTTGCAGGTGGTGCTGCTCGTGCGGTTCTTGAACTTGCAGGTGTTAAAGACATCAGAGCAAAGAGCTTGAGATCAAATAACAAGAGAAACGTAGTTAGTGCTACTATACAGGGATTGTCAGAGTTAAAGCAGCCTGAAGAAGTTGCTAAGCTAAGAGGCAAGACTGTAGACCAAATCAGAGGTTAATAAGGAGGCACACAGTAATATGGCTAAGCTAAAAATTACATTAGTTAAGAGTACAATCGGCAGAAAGAAAGACCAAATCGCTACTGTTGAAGCTCTTGGACTAAAGAAAATAAGAAGTGTTGTTGAACACAATGACACACCTCAAATCAGAGGAATGATTAACAAGGTATCTCACCTTGTAACAGTTGAAGAAAACTAATTAGTAAGGAGGTGTAGCAAATGAACTTAAACGAATTGCAACCTGCTGAAGGTTCAAAGTTCGCTCCTAAGAGAGTGGGCAGAGGTATCGGAAGCGGTACAGGTAAAACTTCGGGAAAAGGTCATAAAGGACAAAACGCAAGAAGTGGCGGTGGCGTTAGACCGGGCTTTGAAGGTGGTCAAATGCCATTATACAGAAGACTTCCTAAGCGTGGATTTAAGAATATATTTGCAAAGCAGTATGTTGCTGTTAACGTTGAGGAGCTTAATAAGCTTGAGGACGGAGCAGAAGTTACAGCAGAAACACTAAAGGCAAACGGTATAATCAGCAAAACACTTGACGGTGTTAAAATACTTGGCAGAGGTGAGCTTAACAAAAAGCTTACTGTAAAGGTGGCTAAGATGAGCGCTTCTGCAAAGGAAAAAATAGAAAAGGCAGGCGGAAAGGCTGAGGTGATGTAATCGTGTTACAGACACTAAAGAATGCTTGGAAAATTCCGGACCTACGTCGCAGAATTCTATTTACATTAATGATGCTTATAGTTTTCAGATTCGGTGCACATATTCCTGTACCGTATCTGACAGCTGATGCTATGCAAGCGTTCCTTGGAAACGGCGGAACTGACTTGTTCAGCTTGTTCGATGTATTCACAGGTGGTGCGTTCTCAAACGCAACAGTTATGGCAATGGGTGTTTCACCATACATCAACGCATCTATTATCGTTCAACTTCTTACTGTCGCAATACCTTCTCTTGAGCGTCTGGCTAAAGAAGGTCTTGAGGGCAGAAAGAAAATTAACAAGATTACAAGATACCTTGGTATTGCGTTGGCATTCATACAAGGTGCCGGACTTTATGTAACACTTTACAATATGAGCGTTACAAACGGTCTTGACGCAATCAAAAATCCAAGCGTTTTAACATTTTTCGTAATAGTTCTTACATTCACAGCCGGTACAGCATTTATTATCTGGTTGGGTGAACTTATTACAGAAAAGGGACTTGGAAACGGCGTATCGCTAATTATCTTTGCAGGTATCGTATCAAGAATACCATCAGCTGCATACGGAATTTATAATCAATTCTTGGGAGCAGGCGTAAATGCAAAGGGTCTTATATTCGTAGCTGCCATCATTGTTGTGGCAATAGCTGCTATCACGTTCGTTGTATTCTTCTCAGAGGCTGAAAGAAGAATTCCGGTTCAGTACGCTAAGCGTGTTGTTGGAAGAAAAATGTACGGCGGACAAAGCACAAACATTCCGATTAAAGTTGCAGCAGGCGGCGTTATGCCGATCATCTTTGCATCTTCAATCATGGCATTCCCTGCAACAATCGTAAGATTGGTTTCAGGCGGTAATATGCCGACAGCCGGTCTTGGATATTATATCCTTGGTTGTTTATCAGCCGGCTATGCGTCAGCATGGTGGACCAGTCTTGTATACGCAATTCTTTATGCGTTGCTTATACTATTCTTCACATATTTCTATTCTTCAATTCAGTTCAATCCGATTGAACTTGCAAATAATATGAAGAAGAGTGGAGGATACATTCCGGGTATCAGACCTGGTAAGCCGACAAGCGATTATATAGGAAAGATTTCTTCAAGATTAAATCTTGTAGGTGCATTCTTCCTTGCAATTATCGCAATCCTACCTGTAATTGTCGGTGCGATATTCAATGTAACGGCACTTCAAATCGGCGGTACATCACTTCTAATTATGGAAGGTGTTGCTCTTGAAACTGTCAGACAAATTGAATCACAAATGACAATGCGTCATTATAAAGGTTTCCTTGAATAATTTCAGGAAAGGCGGTATTTAGTATGAATTTGGTATTAATGGGCCCTCCGGGGGCAGGAAAAGGCACTCAAGGCGAAATTTTATCTAAGAGATTGGATATAAACACAATTTCAACAGGTGTTATGCTGAGAACCGCCATCAAGGAACAGTCAGAAATCGGAAAGATGGCTGAAAAGTATATCAATGATGGAAAACTTGTTCCGGATGACGTAATTGTTTCTATAGTAAAAGAAAGATTGCAAAAGCCTGATTGTGCAAAGGGATTTATCCTTGACGGATTCCCTCGCACAACAGCTCAGGCTGAGGCATTGACAGAATCGGGCGTAAAAATTGATAAAGTGCTTTCTCTTGAAGTTGCCGATGAGGCAATAATCGAGCGTTTGTCATCAAGACGTGAATGCTCAAAGTGCGGAGCACCGTACAATATCATATCAAACAAGCCTGAAACTGAAGGAATATGTGATAAATGTAAAGGCGAACTTATTCAGCGCGCCGATGATGTTCCTGAAACAATCAAGAACAGACTTAATGTTTATCACGAACAGACAGAGCCGATAAAAGCGTATTATGAAAAGCTTGGACTTCTTGTCACTGCAAAGGGCGAGGATAAGCTTGAAGATACAACAAGCAATGTTGCTAAGGCTTTGGGACTTGAGGTGTGAGTTATGATAACTATTAAATCAGCAAAACAAGTCGAAAAAATGCGTGCGTCAGCAAAGGTTACAAAAGGTGCACTTGAGCTTCTTGAGAAGCACATCAAACCGGGTGTAACAACGGCGCAGCTTGATAAAATCGCATATGATTTTATTATATCACAAGGTGCAAAACCTAATTTCCTTAATTATAACGGTTTCCCGGGAACAATTTGTGCGTCAATCAATGACGAGGTTGTTCACGGAATTCCAAGTAAGAGAGCCATTTTGAAAGAGGGCGACATAATCAGCATTGATATGGGCGCTATACTTGACGGATGGCACAGTGATGCCGCAAGAACATTCGGAGTCGGAAAGATTTCGGACGAGGCACAAAATCTTATAGACGTTACACGTCAAAGTTTCTTTGAGGGAATTAAATATGTAAAGCACGGTGCCAAATTAGGCGATGTTTCGTCAGCAATTCAGCAGTATGTTGAATCGCATGGTTACAGCGTAGTGCGTGACCTTGTCGGTCATGGAATTGGTCGTAATCTTCATGAAGATCCGAGCGTACCGAATTTTGGCAAAGCCGGTCATGGCGTAAAGCTTGCCGCAGGTATGACAATTGCTATTGAACCTATGGCTAATGCAGGTGATTATCATGTTGCGGTACTTGATGATGATTGGACAGTTGTAACTGATGACGGAAGTTTGTCAGCCCACTATGAAAACACCGTATTGATTACAAAAGACGGGTGTGAAATATTAACACTTTAGGAGTATTATATGGAAATTATAGAGGGTTCAATCGTGCGTTCCATTGCGGGACGTGACAAGGGTGATTTGTTCATCGTCCTTTCAAGAGAAGGCGATTTTGTTTATCTTGCAAACGGTGAATTGCGAAAAGTGGATCACCCGAAAAAGAAAAAGCTCAAGCACCTTCAGGGTACAAACTCTGTTTCGGATTTTGTAAGTAACAAACTTGCAACTGTGGGTAAGGTTACAAATTCAGAGGTGCGAAAAGCATTAGCGGAGTTTAATTAAACCTGAAAGCGTATCTAAAGGAGGTTTATAACATATGTCTAAGCAAGATGTTATAGAAGTTGAAGGTAAAGTTGTTGAAAACTTGCCTAACGCACAGTTTAGAGTTGAGCTTGAAAATGGGCACCAGGTTACAGCACATATTTCAGGCAAACTGAGAATGAATTTCATAAAAATTCTACCGGGAGATAAGGTAACTCTTGAAATGAGTCCTTATGATCTTGATAAGGGCAGAATTACATGGAGAAGTAAATAATTTACTTCGGTCAGATAAGTGACGACAAGGAGGTAATAGATATGAAAGTACGTCCGTCAGTAAAACCAATTTGCGAAAAGTGCAAAATCATAAAGAGAAAAGGCAAAGTAATGGTTATTTGTGAGAACCCAAAGCATAAGCAAAAGCAGGGTTAATCAGTCCATATTTGGCACATTCCGAACCTTTTTCAAACTTTGTGTACACTGAGTACACGGCAGTTTGAAAGAAGCTTTGGACTGCACTCAAATCTGAACTGATTAAAATAGCCGAGAGGTTATATCACAGGATACTAATTTATATATTATTTTGCAAAACGCAGTGAAAAGCACTGCATTAAAATTTGTTTATGACTTGTTCAGGCGAACAGCCTGAATGAGTTTTAATACAACACTATAAAAATTTTTTGATGATATCTTTTAATGGAGGTGTAGAAAAGTATGGCAAGAATAGCAGGTGTTGACTTACCTAGAGAAAAGAGAGTAGAGATTGGTCTTACCTATATATACGGCATTGGACTAAAGAGTTCTCAAAAGATTCTATCTCAAACAGGTATAAACCCAGACACAAGAGTAAAGGATCTTACAGAAGCAGATGTAAGTAAGCTAAGAGAAGTTATCGACGCTGAATACACAGTTGAAGGTGACCTTAGAAGACAGTTGGCTCTTGACATCAAGAGACTTATGGAAATCGGATGTTACAGAGGTATCCGTCACAGAAGAGGTCTTCCTGTAAGAGGACAAAACACAAAGAACAATGCAAGAACCCGTAAGGGTCCTGCAAGAGCGATTGCAGGTAAGAAGAAATAAAGGAGGGACTAAGCTAAATGGCTAAGGTAGCAAAGAAGACTACACGTACAAGACGTCGTGATAGAAAGAATATTGAAAAAGGCGCGGCTCATATCCGTTCAACTTTCAACAATACAATAGTTACAATTACAGATACAGCTGGTAATGCTATATCTTGGGCAAGTGCCGGCGGTTTAGGCTTCCGCGGCTCAAGAAAGAGCACACCTTTCGCTGCTCAAACAGCTGCAGAAACAGCAGCTAAGGCAGCTATGGAACATGGAATGAAGACAGTAGAAGTTTACGTTAAGGGCCCTGGTGCAGGTAGAGAAGCTGCAATCAGAGCACTTCAAGCAACAGGTCTTGATGTTACAATGATTAAGGACGTAACTCCTATTCCTCATAACGGTTGTAGACCACCAAAGAGAAGAAGAGTCTGATTTGTATATTATTGTAAAGGAGGAAAAATTAACATGGCAATAAACAGACAACCAGTGTTAAAGAGATGCAAGACTTTGGGCATTAACCCTGCAACAATGGGTATTGATAAGTCATCAAACAGAAACCCAAAGCAAGGCAGAAAAAAGCAGTCTGAATATGGCTTGCAGCTTAATGAAAAGCAAAAGGTTAAGTTTATATACGGTGTACTTGAGAAGCAATTCAGAAAGTACTATGTAATGGCTACAAAGAAACAGGGCATCACAGGTGAAATGCTACTTCAAATCCTTGAGTCAAGACTTGACAATGTTGTTTTCAGATTAGGTTTGGCTAATACAAGACGTGAAGCAAGACAAATTGTTAATCACGGTCATATCACAGTAAACGGTCAAAAGGTTGATATTCCGTCATACCTTGTTAAGCCGGGTGATGTAATAGCAGTTAGAGAAAAGAGTAAGAACTCTGTTAGAATTAAGGAAATCGTTGAAACAAACGCAAACAGGGTTGTTCCAAAGTGGCTTTCAATGGATAAGAATACACTTACAGGTAAGGTTATCACATTGGCTGCAAGAGATGACATCGACTACGAAGTTGAGGAACACCTTATCGTCGAACTTTATTCTAAATAATTATATGTTACCCTCGGTACGTGGATATATATATATGTTTTTTCGAGAGATTTCGGAGCTTAGATTGCTCCGAAGTCATCTCTAATTATGAAGGAGGGTTCTGAAATGATAGAAATGGAAAAGCCTAATATAGAATGCGTTGAAATGAGTGACGACGGCAGATACGGCAAATTCGTTGTATCTCCTCTTGAGCGCGGTTACGGCACAACTCTTGGTAACTCACTACGCAGAATTTTACTTTCATCATTGCCTGGTGCGGCTGCTACTTCAATTAAAATTGAAGGTGTACAGCACGAATTTTCAACTGTACCCGGTGTTACAGAAGATGTTACAGAGCTTATACTTAACATTAAAAAGCTTGCTTTGAAGATTCACGGTGATCTTCCAAAGACTGTTTACATCGAGGCAAAGGGCGCACAGGAAATTACAGCAGGTGACATAAAGCGTGACGATGATGTTGAGATTTTTAATCCGGATCTTCATATCGCAACACTTAATGATGATGCAAATCTTTATATTGAGATTACTCTATCAAAGGGCAGAGGCTATGTAAGTGCTGATAAGAACAAGCAAGCAATGCAGCCGGTAATCGGAGTAATCCCTGTGGATTCTATCTATACTCCTGTAACAAAGGTTAATTATACAGTAGAAAACACTCGTGTAGGTCAATATACAGATAGAGAACAGTTGGCAGTTGAGCTATGGACAAACGGAACAATTAAGCCTGATGAGGCTGTGTCTTTGGCTGCTAAGATAATGAACGACCTACTTTCATTGTTCGTAGACCTTTCAGATGACGCTAAGAATACTGAAATCATCGTTGAAAAGGAAGAGAACAAGAAGGAAAAGGTTCTTGAAATGACTATCGAGGAACTTGATTTATCAGTTCGTTCATATAACTGCTTAAAGCGTGCTGGTATTAACACGGTTGAAGACCTTACAAACAAATCTGAAGAAGATATGATGAAGGTTAGAAACCTTGGTAGAAAGTCGCTTGAAGAAGTCATAAACAAATTGAATGGTTTAGGTCTTTACCTTAAAAAAGAAGAAGATTAATAGGAGGTAACAGTAATGCCGGGAACAAGAAAGTTAAATCGCCCAACAGACCAAAGAAAAGCTATGTTGCGTAACCTTGTAACAAGCTTCTTGGAAAATGGCAGAATTGAAACTACTTTAACAAGAGCGAAAGAAACTCAGAGCATGGCAGAGAAAATGATTACTCTTGGTAAGACAAATACACTACATTCTCGTCGTCAGGCATTGGAGTTTATCACAAAAGAAGACGTTGTAACAAAGGTTTTCTCTGAAATAGCTCCTAAGTACGCTGACAGAAACGGCGGTTACACAAGAATTTACCAAACAGGTCCTCGTCGCGGTGACAGTGCACCTATGGCAATTCTTGAGCTTGTAGACTAATTAATTGTATATTAAGACGGTTCGTATGAACCGTCTTTTTTGTGTTTACAAAAATAGAAAAGTGTGATATAATAATTTTGCGATAGAAATGAATATTTAATACCAAATCAGTTTACGTTAGTAAAAAACGTAAGCTTTCTTTGATATATACTGATTTGGTGTAATTTCTGTCGCAAGAATACAAGCAAAGCTGCGTTTTTAGTGCGTGGTTTTGCCACGCACTTTTTTTATGGAGGTTTGTATTATGGAAGAGATTTTTGGATTTAATGACCAATTTTTTGACGAGCGTATTGAAGTGGCAATGTTACATCTTGAGGGCAACGACAGTAAATATAACAAGGTATTTAACAAACTCAGTGCAACTCTTTCGGATATGTTTCACCATTATTATGACGGCGGAAAAGGTATACCTGAAGGATATGAGGAGCGTATACAGTATTTTTTTGAAAACATACAGGGTATTGATAATGTAAGATTACGTACCGTATATTTTGCCGCTGTGGTTGATTGTATGAATATGTTAGTAAAGTTAGGTTACATAAAGATATAAAAAAACGACTGTTTCAAAACAGTCGTTTTTGTTTGTCTTAAATTACATTAACTTTTGCAATCTTTCGTTTACTGCAAGTAAGAATTCTTCCGTATCAACCTTTTGCTTATTTTCAAGAGTTGAAAGAGCGGCAAGGTCGCCTGTCATAACGCCTTCTTCGATTGTTTGGATTGTAGCTTTTTCAAGATTATCAGCAAACTTGATTAGGTCGTCAAGGCCGTCCATTTCGCCTCTCTTACGAAGTGCGCCTGTCCAAGCAAACAATGTTGCAACAGAGTTTGTTGAAGTTTTTTCGCCCTTTAAATGCTTGTAGTAATGTCTTTGAACAGTACCGTGAGCAGCTTCATACTCATAAACACCGTCAGGTGATACAAGTACTGATGTCATCATAGCAAGTGAGCCGTAAGCTGTCGCAACCATATCCGACATAACGTCACCGTCATAGTTCTTACAAGCCCAAATATATCCGCCGTTTGAACGGATAACTCTTGCAACCGCGTCATCAATCAATGTATAGAAGTATTCGATACCGGCTGCCTCAAACTTTTCTTTATATTCGTTATCATAGATTTCTTGGAATATATCCTTGAAACGATGGTCATATTTCTTTGAAATTGTGTCCTTTGTTGCAAACCAAATATCTTTCTTCATATCAAGAGCATAGTTGAAACATGCTTTTGCAAAGCTGGCAATAGATTCATCTCTGTTATGAACACCTTGAATAATACCGTCCTCGTTGCTGAAATCGTAAATCAACTCACGAGTTTCTTTTCCGTCCTTGTCTGTGCAAACAAGCTCAGCTTTACTGCCGGCTTTAACCTGCATTTCGACGTTCTTATAAATATCGCCGTATGCGTGACGTGCGATTGTTATAGGTTTTGTCCAAGTCGGAATGTAAGGAGTGATACCCTTAACAAGAATAGGTGTTCTGAAAACTGTACCGTCAAGCATGGCACGGATAGTACCGTTAGGAGATTTCCACATTTCCTTTAGGTCATATTCTGTCATTCTTGCAGCGTTAGGTGTGATTGTCGCACACTTAACCGCAACACCGTATTTCTTTGTTGCATTCGCGCTGTCAACTGTAACTTGGTCGTTAGTTTCGTTTCTGTGTTCAAGCCCCAAATCATAGTATTCAGTTTTTAAGTCTATGTAAGGTGTAAGAAGAATATCCTTAATCATCTTCCATATGATTCTTGTCATTTCGTCGCCGTCCATTTCGACAAGCGGTGTTTTCATCTGAATTTTTGCCATTTTCTTATACTCCTTTTTATTATAGATAAAAAGGGACTGTAAAAAGCCCCCTTGCTGTTTATTATCTTAGCATATATATTTAATTATGTCAATGTTCATTTTGACGAATTAAGTAAATCGGAAAAATCCTCATACGGCAATGGTTTAGAATAGAAATAACCCTGAACCATATTACAGCCTGCATTTTTTAAGAAATCACGTTGACTTTGTGTTTCGACACCCTCGCAGATTGTTTTAACGTGAATTTTTGATGCCATATTAATAATTTCCTCAACAATAACTTGACTTCGCTGAACATCTTCAGTACTGTCGATAAATACCTTGTCAATTTTAAGTGTATCAATCTGCACTTTTCTAAGCAGGTTAAGCGATGAGTAACCACTTCCGAAGTCGTCCATTGATATTGTAAAACCGTGTTCTTTCAAATTGTATATAAGTGCGATTGCCGAGCTGTCCTCTTGACTGAATATACTTTCTGTAATTTCCATTTCAATATACTGCTTAGGCACTTTGTACTTTGCGACAACCGCCTCAAGCTTGTCAACAAAATTCGTATCCGAAAGGTGACATCTTGAAACGTTCATTGAAATAGGAATAACCTTTTTACCCATATCAAGACGATGTTTTTGCATTTTCAAAACCTGTTCATATACATAGAAATCAAGGTCAACAATAAAGCCGTTGCGCTCAAAAACAGGGATAAATACGCCCGGTGAAATAATGCCCTTTTCCTTGTGATTCCAACGCACAAGCGCCTCCGCACCGATGATTGTATCGTTTGCAAGTTCGTATTTCGGCTGATAGTAAACGACAAATTCGCCCTTGCTCAATGCACGAACCATTTCGCTTTCAATCATATTTTTCATATTAAGTTTTTTGTTCATATCGTCCGTGAAATAGCAGATATAATTTGTATTTCGCGCTGATGTGTACTTTTTGGCAATATTTGCTCTGTCAATGTAAAGCGACAGGCTCAAAGCGGGATTGTAACGCGGAATAGGGCAAACACCGATTTTTAGCGGTACTTTATAATTTGTTGTGTTATGTATTGAAATATCCAAGTCCACAAGGCTCTTTAAAAGTTCGCGGTTTTGTGAGGTGTCTTCAACGAGAATTAAGAAACTGTCACCTTGCGAACGTGCGTAAAGCCCGTTTTTGTGGAATTTTGATTTTATATTCTTGGCAATGTTCATAAGCGTCTGGTCGCCGACTATGTGACCGAAACGTTCGTTTATAAGTTTGAAGTTCCTTGCGTCAAGCGATGTGAGTAAGTATGATTTATCGCTGTTGTTATCCAATATTTTTTCAGCCGTTTTCATAAAATACTGCTTATTCGGAATTTGCGTAAGTGTGTCCGTATGCAGAAGTTTTTTGTAATAATATTCACGCCATTTTATGAATACGATTATCGCGATTATAACAAGCAATATTATAAATATCCATTGCTTGTTTGTTTTCAACATATCTTTTACTGTCGGAACATATATATGATTTAATGTGTAGACCTTTCTTTCAAGTTCCGAATTTGTAAGTGTTACATTTTGGATTGTCTTGTTCAAAAGGCTTACGATATGCTGATTGCAGGTAAGGTTGGAAACACCAATACTTGCGGGAACTTCAACGTCAAAGTCTTGCAATATTGAAAGCTTAGGATGTGCAATCAAACTCGTTTTAGTCTGTAAATCTGTCGACGAAACAAGTACAGCTGAAACAGTGTCGTTTTCGACTGCCGTTAAAAGTGAGTCAATGGATGAATATTTTTCGACAGACCATTGTTTGTATTTGTCGTCAAGATAATCTGTAATCCACGAATCGTCTGCCAATATGCCGACGTGAATTTCACTGTCCTCAAAAATGTTCGTGTCTTTTTTCACTAACGGCAAGTATGAAACCTTTGTATAAGGCAGTGTTGCAGTGGTAAGACCTTGTTTTGAACCTGAAACCGTAAGAATTATGTCGGCTTTGCCCATAACAATTCCGTTCATTGACATTTCGGATTGATCGTACGAGATAAATTCAATTTCAAAACCGGCATTGTCGGCAACTTTTTTGATAATATCTTCGTATATACCGTTATATTCGCCCGTGTCCTTGTCATAATATGATGACGGATAATTGTTGTCGGGCGCAAGTATGCGAAGTTTAGGGTGATTTTTCTTTGCTGTCTGCTCTTCTTTCGTGTAGCCTATTGAATTGCTGTAAGGGCGTTTAAACAGCTTTGTATATTCCATTGACAGATAGAACGGATTTTGTATTTTGTATTGATTTATAGCGCTGTTTAGCTTTGTAAGAAGATTGGTATTGCCTTTTTTTACGGCACAGTAGTAGTCCAATTTGCCGCCTTTGGCTATTAGCTTTAATCCGTCGGGATTGTTTGTTGTAGGTGTAAAAATTGCGTCGATTAAATTATTTTTTACGGCATTTAACATATCGTCCACAGTATCGTAATAAACAGGGATGTATGTAAAATTATTTGCAGCCGAAAAATCGGAAAGAATTTTTTCTATATACGAATTTTTAAGTAAACCGATTTTAATTTGATTGAATGTATCAAATTCTTCAAAATATAATTGCTTGTAATCAGTGGTATAAAGTCCTAAAAAGCCTGTTGCGATAGGTGATGATGTATAGTCAACATACGCCAAAAAGGCATCACTCGCAGGAACCATACATAAAAAATCTATATTTCCGCTTTGAAGGTCGGAAATACCTTTATTAAAAGTTGTGTCATCGAAGTTTATTTCGTTAGCTATAAAATTTGTACTTGCAGTTGTATCTAAAATAGTATTTACACTATCCTCGGCATATTCACTGATACTGTTGCCGTCAAAGCTGTAATCATTAAGAATACTGGCTTTTAGCGTATTCGTTTCAGCATATACCGAAAAAGAAGTAAAGCAAATAACAGATGTTAAAAGCATTAAAATAATTGCTTTTATGTGTTTCATTCAAATTCCCCTTTGTTTAAATCCTCTCTCTCATATATTATATACCACATTGTCCAAATGTTCAAACAAAAAATTAAAAAAATATAAAAAAATATTGCAGACAAAATCTTTAAGGGGTATCTGCTTTATATTTGGTATACATATTATAAGTTATCGTGCATATACATATAACATATATTTTGGACAAAAGGAGGAAACAAAAAGTGGAAGAATACAATATTTACAGTGATATAGCACAGAGGAGTCAAGGAGATGTTTATATAGGTGTAGTCGGACCGGTCAGAACAGGTAAATCTACATTTATAAAAAAGTTTATGGATTTGCTTGTAATACCTAATATAGAAAATGTGTATCAGGCAGAGAGAACACGAGATGAATTGCCACAGTCCGCCGGCGGCAGAACGATTATGACGACAGAGCCGAAGTTCATACCGAATGAGGCGGTTGAAATATCCCTGGGCGATAATGCACATTTAAAGGTGAGAATGATTGACTGCGTCGGCTATATCGTGGACAGTTCGCTTGGGTATGTGGAGGATAACGAGCCGAGAATGGTTACAACCCCGTGGTTTGACCACCCGATTGCTTTTAATGAGGCGGCGGAAATAGGTACGAAAAAAGTTATTTGCGAACATTCGACTATCGGTCTTGTTGTTACGACTGACGGTACGATTACGGAGATTGACAGAAACGATTATGTTGATGCCGAAAACAGAGTTATAAATGAATTAAAAGCGATTAATAAGCCGTTTATCGTGCTGTTAAATTCGGTAGCGCCTAATTCGCAGAACACACAGAATTTAAAGGCTGAACTTGAGACAAAGCACGGTGTGCCTGTTGTGGCGGTAAATTGTGAAGAACTTAATGCAACGGATATACATAATATTATTGAAACGGTGTTGTTTGAATTTCCTCTTAAAGAAATTAATATTAAAATTCCAGATTGGATTGAAGAACTTGACAGTGAGCATTGGCTGAAAAAAGAGATATACGGTGCGATAATCGAAAAAATCGAGGACGTAAACCGTATTCGCGATGTGCGTGCATTGTCGGACGGTATGGGTGAGTGCGGTTTTGTTCAGCGTTCGTATATCGAGGGTATGGATTTGGGTGACGGTACGGTTAAGCTGTGTATGGAACTTCCGCAGGAGCTTTTCTATCGTGTGCTTGGTGAAATGTCCGGCTTTGAAATTGACGGCGAACATCAGCTTATGACGCTTATGTCGGAGCTGGCACAGATGAAAGCGCAGTATGATAAGGTGTCATTTGCACTTCACGAGGTGATGGAAAAGGGTTACGGAATTGTGTCACCGTCAACAGAAGAATTGACTCTTGACGAACCGAAAATCGTTAAACAAGGCGGTAGATTCGGTGTTAAACTTAAAGCGTCCGCACCGTCTATACATATGATTCGTGCGGATATTGAAACGGAAGTAAGTCCGATTGTCGGTACTGAAAAACAGTCGGAGGAACTTGTGCATTATCTGCTGTCGGAATTTGAAACAGATCCGACAAAAATTTGGCAGTCGAATATATTCGGTAAGTCGCTTTATGAGCTTGTAAATGAGGGACTTCATAATAAACTTTCAAGAATGCCTGAATCGGCAAGAATGAAATTAAAAGAAACTTTGCAGAGGATTATTAATGACGGAAGTAACGGCTTGATTTGTATAATTCTGTAATAAGGGGCTTGATAATGAAACGTATAATAGCTGTAATCTTCGTGATTCTTTGTTTGTGCGGGTGCGATATGAAACGTATCCGCACAGAAAGCAGTATAAAGGAATATGAAACCGATTTTTCAACGGTGTATGCCGAAACAGTTAAATTCAGCGGTATGAAAAACAGTGAGCTTGAAAAAAATATCAACGCACAGATACAACAGTCCATAGACAGTGACCTTGTTGCTTTTGATTCCAAAGCACAGGAATGTAAGGATAATTTGCAAATGGGGAATAAGTGCGTTATGGAGATAGGTTGGGAGGAAACTTATAATAAAAATGATTTTATCAGTGTGGTTGAAGAAAAATATATTTATACCGGCGGTGCAAGAGGTACAACGGTGCATATTCCCGTAAATATAGATGTGTCTGGTGAAAAGGAAGTGAAACTTGCGGATTTGTTTGCTGATGATGGGTATGTCAGTACGCTTAACAGAATGATTAATGAAGAAATGGAAAAACATTCGGAAGAATATAAGGATTTGTGGGCAAAGCCTGAAATAAAACAGGAACATCAGACGGATTTTTATATTCAAGATGATGATTTGGTTATATTCTTTCAACCGTATGATTTGTCATACTATGCTCGTGGATTCGTGGAATTTAGACTTGATTTGGAAGATTTGTCCGGGTATATGAAAGAGGAATATAGACGACTGATTGATTAGGGGCGACCGTCGGCCGCTCTTTTTTTGCCACCCCACAGTCGCGTTTGCGACAGCTCCCCTCAAGGGGAGCAATATGGAAAGTCTCTCCTTGAGGAGAGGTGTCACGAAGTGACGGAGTGTTGGCAACCTTACACATTAATTTCAAAATGATAACTACCGCCTACAAGTGTATGAATATCACCGTTAGGCAATTTCAAAGTTGCGGTTGTATTAGTCGGAACGGTGCAATCATACGTAAATTTACCGTCATGCAATTTCCATGCAGAACTGATTTTACCGTAAGGTGACGTAAAACTGCCTTTGGCATAAGTCAAACCGCCTCCGAATTTCGGTGAAAGCATAAATGATTTATACCCAAATTCAACGGGACGAATACCAAGTATATCGGTAAAGAACCATTGACCTATCGCACCGTAAGAATAATGGTTAAACGAATTCATTGAAACATCGCCGAAAGTGCCTGTTTCGGCAATATACGAATTCCAACGCTCCCATATGGTTGTAGCACCGTTTTTGACACTGTAAAGCCAAGACGGATTGTCTTCCTGCTCAAGCAACTTAAAAGCAACATCATCAAGACCGACTTTTGAAAGTGCAGGTGCAAGATGTGATATACCGAGAAAGCCGACTGTAAGTTTGCCGTTGTTTCTCAATATTGAGTTTTTGAAATATTTTCTTGTATTTTTAAGCTTGTCTTTGGGGATAAGGTCAAAGTCAACTGCAAGTGCATATGCTGTTTGACTCGGACAGTGCGGAGTGTTTTCGGCATAATATGTATATCGCGTAACACTTCCATCAAGTGCGACCGATTCGCCGCAATGTGCGGTCTGTGAACTCACTTCGCCGTAATACGAAACAGAGCCGTCATCATTAACCCACGCATCATTGAATGCACGTTTTATATTTTCAAATAATTCAGTATATCGTTTTTCATCATCGGTTTTGCCGAGAATGTACGCGGTTCTGCGGAGTATGTCGGCAGAATGTGCGGCATATGCCGTTGCGGAATATATGTAAGGCGTGGAATTGTCATAAGTAAGGTGGTCGCCACGGCATTGCTGTACTTGAATATACGGAATTGTCGCAAGGTCGGATTGTTCCGGTACTTCCTTGCCGTCAACCGTTCGTACACCGTAATTACGGCGGTCAGTGCTGCTTTGATATTCAACCCACTTTTTCATCATATCATAGCATTTTTTAAGTATGCGTATATCGCCGTATGTTTCATACATTTCCCACGGCACAATCGTTGCGGCGTCGCCCCAACCGCCGCAACCGTCAATGCGGTTATCACCGCCAAGAGGGGCGGTATCGGGAACAGCACCGTTTTTATTGTACATAGTTTGTGCGTCAATCAAATCATCAAGCCATTTGTCGATAAACGACTTTATGTTCATATTATATGCACCTGTTTTTGCAAAAACCTGCATATCACCCGTCCAACCCATACGCTCGTTGCGTTGCGGACAATCAGTAGGAATTAGCAGAAAATTGCCGATTTCACCCCAACGGATATTGTGCTGAAGCCTGTTAATAAGCGGATTTGAACATTCAAATTCACCTGTAACAATATCAATATTCGATATTGCAAGACCGTCAACCGAGATAATCATATCTTTTGATATATCGCAACCGTTACCGCTGATTTCCGCATATCTGAAACCGTGTGACGTGAAAGTAGGAATAAACTCCTCCGTATCACGTCCGCAAAGTGTATAAATATCGGTATTTGCGGCGGAACGCAGATTTTTTATATAAATACAGCCGTCTTTATGCGTCATTTCGCCGTAACGAATTTTAATCGACTGACCGCATTGACCTTTAACTTTCAATTTTATTGTTCCGACCATATTTTGACCGACATCATAAACGAAATGATTTTTCGGATTTTCACACACGAATTTACCGACAAAGTTTTTTATAATTTTTGCAGTGTTACCCTTTTGGGCGGTTAATTTAAAATCAGTATCGGATAGTGTGCCGTTTGTCGGGACAGGCTTTTTAGGTTGTTGTTTGATACCGCATTTAACCCAGCGTTTATCGTCCGCAAGGGGATTGTATTCAAGCCTTGCGTCATAGCTTTCACCGTCAAAATAATCACAGTCGCTTATCGGTGCTTTATCAGTAAACTCCCACGAACTGTCTGTTTTGATAACCTCGCTTGTTCCGTCAGTGTAGACAATATTCAGCATAGCAATAAATGAACTCTCTTTGCCGTATATCATAGCACCGCTGTAACCGCAAAAGCCCGAATAATGTCCTCTTCCAAGAACTGCACTTATGACATTTTTACCGTCTGCAAGCATATCGGTAACGTCAAAAGTTTGGTATTGAATTCTTAGTCTGTAGTCGGTAAAACCGGGATTGTAAAAATCGTCACTGACTTTTTCGCCGTTTATGCAGGCATTGTAAAAACCTTGCGCAGATGCATAAAGACGTGCCGATTTGATTGTTTTTTCTATATTGAAACGTTTGCGGAGATTTACAGACGGTACGGGATTGACAATTTCAAATGCGTTGTTGATTGTGAGTTTTCCGTTTTCGTATGTGCCGAGTGCTGAAAGTAAGCCGTTTTCAAAATTATCCTCTTGCAAAACAAGATTGTTTGTTTCGATTTTTAAGTGACTGATTTCGGCAACGCTGTTTAGCTGATTAAAGCCGACAGACATTAAAAATGTCTTGCGTGGCTGATTTATGATATTTTTCGGAAGAATATCTTCATCAATTACTTTTTGACCGTTCAGATAAAGAAGTACATTTGTTTTGTTTACCGATAATTCAAGGCTGTCGGAATGTTCGGTAACATGAAATGTACCGAGTAATTTTTTATACGGAACATTGTCATTCCAAGCATTGTCGGATATTTCGTAAACAGAAACGCTGTCTTTGCAGATGTTAAATAGGACATAGTTATCTTTATTTCTTGCGTTCGCAACCAAGCCGAGATTGTCCGACTTGAAAGTACAAGAAATTTTATAGTTATCAACGGCATATGTGTTGACGGTTTCTTGCGGACTGCCAATCCAATCGGCATTAAATTCATTATTCATTAAGCCTGTTTCAAAATCGGCAGTATCGCTTGTGTATTCATTGCCTTGTTCGTCCCATACGATTACTTGCCAAGAATACTTTGTCATAGCCGATAAAGATCGACCGTTGTATTCAATGCAGATTGAGCGGTCAGACGTAACTTTACCGCTGTCCCAAACCGTATCATTGTCGGAGCGAACAATAATTCTGTAAGCGGTTTGAACAGTACCGCTGATTTTCGATTGCAGTTTCCAAGAAAATCGCGGTTTCTTTTCATCAATTCCGATTGGATTTATTAAATCCTCTGTTTTCATATCGTAAATAATCATAATTCTAATCTCCGTCTGTTTTATTAATATCATTATACCATAGCACAATATAAAATGTTTCAAAATTTTGCTTGAAATCGTTTATTTTTTGCTTTGTATTTTGACATTGCATATAATATTTGATATAATATGCAAGTTAAAAGAAGGGAGAGATTAGAATGAAGAAAAATGTAAAGAAAATAACGGTCGGAGGACTGCTTATCGCATTGGCACTTGTATTGCCTATGGCATTTCATTTAACGGGAGTACCGCAACCGGGTCAAGTATTTTTGCCTATGCACATACCTGTATTACTCGGAGGATTTGTTTTAGGACCTGTGTTTGGATTTTTTGTAGGATTGTTTTCACCGATTATAAGCTCTGTTTTGACGGGTATGCCGGCAGTAGGCAGATTGCCGTTTATGATGATTGAGCTTGCGGTATACGGATTGGTAAGCGGTTTGATGTATAATACATTTAAGTTTAATAAGAAGAAAATGGGTACATATATTTCACTTTTAACTGCAATGCTTTGCGGTAGAATTGTGTATGCAATTTCATTGTTTGTTGCGGTAAATCTTATGGGTATACAGTGTGGCGGACCTATTGCGGCAGTTACCGCAACAGTCAGCGGTGTACCTGGAATTATAATTCAAGTTTTGATAATTCCGCCTGTTGTATATGCACTTGAAAGGAGCGGTTACATTGACAGACATTTTAGAATCTGCAAAGGAACAGTTGCATAATAATAATTTTTCTATTGTGATTGTAGGCGAAAATGATGTTTATACTTCAACGAAACACGGCGTTGCACCGCTTTTGGAAATTCTTGACGGTGGAAATGATGTTATAAAAAATTCGTTTGTTGCCGATAAAGTTGTCGGTAAAGCGGCGGCTTTACTTATGGTAAAAGGCGGAGTAAAAGAGGTTTATGCCGATATTATAAGCTCTCATGCACTTGATGTTTTTGAAAAATATAAGGTTAAGACATATTACGGTAATTTGGTTGAGTATATTATAAATCGTGATAAAACAGGTATGTGTCCTATGGAAAAGGCAGTGCTTGAAGTAGATGAACCGAATACGGCATATGATGTGCTGAAAAAGAAAATTGCTGAAATGAGAAAGGGCGGTCATTGATCGCCTTTTGCTATATAATAAATATTTCGTAGGGCGGCCGTTGGTCGCCTTTTTGTGTGGTTTTGTATTGCAATACGGCAAGTGTTTCGTAGGGGCGACCGATGATCACCCTTACGGATTTGCTGAATGGGAAAAGGGACGGTATATCGACGTTATTTTTTGCCACCACTCCGTCACTGCGTGCCACCTCTCCTCAAGGAGAGGCGTTTTGTAAGGCTCCCATAAAGGGGAGCTGTCGGCAAAGCCGACTGAGGGGTGGTGATAGAAAAATAGGCAATGGGCGACCGATGATCGCCCCTACGAAATATAAAAACGCACAAAAAAACACCGCCGTATCGGCGGTGTCAAAAACATATACATATTGGGGGGAGTAAATGTTTTAAATGGGGGAGTTATCACAACTATAAAAGATGTAATATATATGAAACAAATATCAAAGATATTTGTAACTTTTGGGGGGACCCTTGCCTTTGGGGAAGGCAAGGGCATATGAAAAAAAGGATGGTATCGACTGTTTTTACACAGTCTATCAATTAAAACTGGATAGCTTATTTAGTTTTATCTGCCGAGTCTTCCATCAAGCGAACCTGTACTTCCATAGTTTCGCCGTCTCTTAAAATCTTAAAGGTCAAATAATCGCCCGCTTTTTTCTTATCACGGATTTCGTTGACCTCCTCGGTAGATGAGACCTTCTGACCGTCAACTTCAAGAATCATATCGTTGACTTTAAGTCCGGCCTCTGCCGCTCCGCTGCCCTCGGAAACACTTCCGATAAACAAACCGTAGCCTGTATCTTTGATACCGATTCCGACAAGTGGTCTGCCTGTCACATATCCTGATGCCATCAAGTCGTCAATGATTGGTTTTGCCTCTGATATTGCGATAGCAAATCCCATACCTTCAACGCCTGTGGTTGATAATTTAACTGAGTTAATACCTATAACCTCACCGTATTGGTTGATTAAAGCACCGCCCGAGTTACCTGAGTTAATAGCGGCATCTGTCTGCAATAGGTTATAAGTTCTGTTATCTATATTCATTGTTCTGTTTACGGCACTGATTATACCTGCCGTAACTGAACCGGAAAATTCCTGTCCCATCGGGTTACCGATTGCAACTGCCGTTTCACCGACTTGAACTGTTGTCGAGTCACCGAGTGTTGCGGCTGTAAGTTTTGTTGAACCCGGATCTATTTTCAAAACCGCAAGGTCTGTTTTTGTATCCTGACCTACAAGTTTTGCGGTGAATTCATCGCCTGTATTAAGTATTACCGATATTTCCGAAGCACCGTCAATAACGTGCTGATTTGTTACGATGTAACCGTCGTCTTGGAAAATAATTCCCGAACCGCTGCCTTGTTCAACGGTTTGACCGTCTGTGCTTCCGTCGCCGCTTGAATAATAATATCTTCCGCTGAACGGATCGTAATATTTTTGCGGTTGAACTGTAGTCTTGTTTATAACACCGACAACGCTTGGTCCGACTTGTTCTGCAATTTCGGGAATTGTAAGAACTTTCTTACCGTTTTTGTATGCTGCAAGTTGAGCTGAATCCGAAGATGATGAATCATCCGATTGTGTTGTTTCACTTGCAACTGCCGCGCTTTGAGTGTTATTGTTCATATTCTTTTGCATAAAGTACATTCCTGTTCCGAATACACCTGCTGTAAATATGCTTGCTGCAAGAGCTGAACAGACAGCTGTTAGCCATACTTTTTGTTTTTTCTCTTTCTTTGGCTTTTGGTCGTAAATAATCAAGTCAGTTGATTCTGTATAAGGGTATTTCTTCATGGTCGTCATCCTCCTTATATCATTATTATCAAAACAATCTAAATTCATACTCTTTATAGCTTTCCTTTGACTATGGTTATATGATACAGTACACTTTTGACACTGGTATGAATTAAATGTAAATAGAAATGACTTATTTTATGAACAAAGTGTGAACAGGTATTGACAAATAGAGATAATAAGGTTAGAATATGTATAAATGCGAATTATTTGCAACAAAATATACACGCAGAGATATTATAAAGTAGAAAGGATTTTATATGAAGAAGTTACTTATACTTGATTCAAACAGTATTTTAAACCGTGCGTTTTACGGTGTGCGTTATTTGTCCGCAAAGGACGGTACTCCGACAAATGCGATATACGGTTTTCTTAATATATTATTGAAACTGATAAAGGAGCAGGAGCCGGATTATATTTGTGCGGCTTTTGACGTGAAAGCACCGACATTTCGTCATAAGCAGTACGAGGGATACAAGGCACAGCGTAAGCCTATGCCCGAGGGACTTGCCGCACAAATGCCACTTGCAAAGGACGTACTTCGTGCAATGGGCGTAACAATCCTTGAAAAAGAGGGTTACGAGGCTGATGATATAATCGGAACAGTTGCAAGACTTTGTGAAGAAAGTGAAATAAGCTGTTTCATTGCAACGGGCGATAAAGACGATTTACAGCTTGCGAGTGACAAAACAAAGGTCATTTTGACGGTTACAAAGTCGGGATATAATGAAACGATTATTTATGATGACAAGGCTGTTAAGGAAAAGTACCACGTCACACCGACTGAATTTATTGATGTAAAGGCGCTTATGGGCGATCCGTCCGATAATATTCCCGGTGTTAAGGGTGTCGGCGAAAAAACGGCTATGAGCCTTATCGAAAAACATCACAGCATTGAATATATATATGAAAACATTGACGATATAGGTCTAAAGGGCACTATGCTCCAAAAGATGAAAGACGGCAGGGAAATGGCGTTTATGTCAAAGGAGCTTGCGACTATCAACAGAAATACACCGATCGAATTTAATGCGGAGAAATGTGTATTTGACGGTTTTGAAAACAACGGCGAGCTTTACGAAATATTAAAGCGACTTGAACTTAACAGTATTATAAAGAAGCTTGATTTGTCAGGCGTGGATAACGTAAAAGAAAACGAGGATATTTTTAAAGATTTTTCTTATCAAGTCGGGGATAAGAATATGATTAGCGGTGATAAGGTGACCGTTGTGCTTGACTTTGACGGTGATAATATTTCATCGGCGGCAGTCGGAGCGGGGAATAATGCGGTAGTATTAAATGAGCAAGACGATATAAAAGAGTTGCTTGAAGATGACAGCATAGCAAAGGTTATGTTTGACGTCAAAGAGGCTATCGTTAAATTAAACTGCAGAATTGACATAAAAAATATAGCAGATGATACCGCAATCGCCGCATACCTTGTAGATCCTGCAAAAAATGAATACACAATAGAAAAATTGGCAAGCGAATATTTCGGCACGGTTATAGAAAAGCCTGAAGTCAAGCAGTTGTCATTACTTGACGATGTGGAAACCGACAGGAGCGAATACCTTGCAAAATGTGCAGTTGCACTCGGTGTGCTTAATGAGCGTATAGGCGATAAGATAAAGGAAAACGGACAGGAAAAGCTGTATCAAGAGGTGGAATTACCGCTTGTTACGGTGCTTGCACACCTTGAAATAAACGGATTTCTCGTAGACGACCATCAATTAAAGGAATTTGCCGATAAACTTGGTGAAAAGATTGATGCGCTTACAAATGAAATATATATGCTTGCCGGTGAAGAATTTAATATTAATTCACCGAAACAGCTTGGTGTAATTCTTTTTGAAAAACTTGAATTAAAGCCTGTAAAGAAAACAAAGACCGGATATGCGACAAATGCAGATGTGCTTGAAAAGCTCAGAGATAAGCACCCTATAGTTAATTTTATTATGGAATACCGTCAGCTTGCAAAGCTGAAAAGCACATATTGTGACGGTTTGCGGGCTGTTGTAAATCCGAATACGCACCGCATACATTCAGTGTTTACGCAGACAGTGACCGTTACCGGCAGACTTTCATCAACAGAACCGAATTTGCAGAACATTCCGACTCGTACGGAGCTTGGCAGAGAAATCAGGAAAATGTTTGTTGCGAAAGAGGGTTATGTACTTGTGGATGCAGACTATTCACAGATTGAGCTTAGAGTGCTTGCGCATATCGCAAATGATGAAACAATGATAAATGCGTTTAGAAATAATGAGGATATTCACGCAGTTACCGCATCACAGGTGCTTGGTATACCGCTTGAGGATGTTACAAAGGAACAGCGTTCAAGTGCAAAGGCGGTAAACTTCGGTATTGTGTACGGCATAGGTGAATTTTCACTGGCACAGGATTTGCATATATCGGTTAAAGAGGCTAAGGCATATATTGAAAGCTATCTTGAAAAGTATCACGGCGTAAGAAATTATATGGAGAGCATAAAGGAACAGGCGAAAAAGGACGGCTATGTTAAAACTATGCTTAACAGAATACGTTATATCCCTGAATTGAAGTCACCGAATTATAATATACGTCAGTTCGGCGAACGTGTTGCACTGAATACACCGATACAAGGTACGGCGGCGGATATTATAAAGCTTGCAATGGTGAGAGTTGATAATAGACTTATAAATGAGGGATTGAAGTCAAAGCTTATATTGCAGGTACATGACGAACTTATCGTTGAGGCACATAAGGACGAAGTGGATAAGGTTAAACAAATTTTGAGCGAAGAAATGCAGAGTGCAATGGAACTTAATGTTCCTCTTAAAGTGGATATGTCAACAGGACATAGCTGGTATGACGCGAAATAGTTTGCCACCACTCCGTCACTGCGTGCCACCTCTCCTCAAGGAGAGGCATAAAAGGCGCCACTTGAGGGGAGCTGTCGTGAAACGACTGAGGGGTGGCAAGTATAGATAATAGATAAATTCGTAGGGGACGACACCCACGACGTCCCGTATGTGCGATTATTACATCAAAACAACAACGAAAGGAAATAAAAATATGAAAAAAATTATAAAGCTGATACCACTAATGCTTATACTTGTTTTGGCATTGACATCGTGTCAAAAAAACGCTGAAAACAGCGGCAAACCAAAGGTATACACATCATTTTATGCAATGTATGACTTTACGAAAACAATCGGAGGTGACGATATAGATCTAACAAACATAGTACCGACAGGAACAGAGCCGCACGATTTTGAGCCGACTGCGTCTGATATGGCGAAACTTTCGGAGGCTGACATATTTATATATAACGGCGTCGGAATGGAAAGCTGGGCGGACAAAATAATCGAAACACTTCCGCAGAACGTAAAAGTTATATGCACATCGGAACAGATACCGACAGACGGAAACGATCCGCATATTTGGCTTAGTCCGCAGAATGCAAAATTGCAAATGCAGGCAATATGCAACGTGTTGTCAGAGGTGGACAGCAAAAATGCACAGAACTATATAAACAGACTTGACAGTTATCTAACTCAAATTGATGAGGTAGACACCGAGTACAAAAATGCCGAACTTGACGGTAAGACGATATTTGTAACACACGGTGCGTACAGCTATCTTTGCAACGATTACGGTATGAAACAAGTTGCGCTTGAGGGGGTTACAGGTGACAGTGATCCGTCACCGTCACAAATGGCAAAGGTGGTTGACCAAATAAAGAGCGAGGGCATAAGCTGTATTTTCTATGATCCGCTTGAGGGTGACAAAATGGCACAGGCGGTTGCGAATGAGGCTGATATTCAGGCACTTCCGCTTTATACTTTTGAGGGTGACAGCGAAAGTCGTGACTATGTAACGGTTATGAAAGCAAATCTTGAGGAACTAAAGAAGGGGATTTAAAATGAAAGCATCAAAACAGATTTCAGAATCACTTCCGATTATGATACTGCTCACATTGTCCGGTGGATTTATGGACGCATACAGTTATCTTTGCAGAGGTGAAGTTTTTGCAAATGCGCAGACGGGTAACATACTTTTGTTCGGTGTTAATTTGTCAATGGGGCATTGGAGCAAGGCACTCCAATATGTGTGTCCTGTTTTGGCATTTGCGATTGGTATTGCGGCGGCAGAATTTGTGAGAAGAAAGTTTACAAACAGAAAACACGTTCACTGGCGACAGATAATTGTATTTTGCGAGGCAGTGATATTATTCGGCGTAATGTTTATACCGCAGGAACTGAATTTGCTTGCAAACAGTCTTACATCGCTTGCGTGCGGTGCACAGGTTGAAAGTTTCAGAAAGATACAGGGCAACGGTATGGCGACTACAATGTGCATAGGTAACTTGCGTATGGCAACGCAATCGATATGTGATTATTGGTTTACAAAAGACAAACCCGCAATGGAAAAAGGATTTTTGTTTTTCGGCATAATTGCAATATTTACGATAGGTGCGATTATGGGTAACGTATCTGTCAGATTATTCAGCGAAAAGGCTATTTTGGTAAGCAGTATATTGCTGATAACGGCGTTTTCGATTATGCTTATTAATAAGGAAGATTGAGGATAATATGGAACAGGAAATTTTAAAAATTGAAAATTTGTATTTTGATTATTCCGATACATCTGTATTGCGTGATGTGAATTTTACATTACATAAGGGTGATTTTCTCGGTATAATCGGTGCAAACGGTGCGGGAAAAAGTACACTGATAAAAATAATTTTAAAAATTTTGCCGTACAACAAGGGTAAAATAACACTTTTCGGAGAAGATTTATCGAAGTTTAAAGAAAATTATAAAATCGGTTATGTTTCTCAAAAAGCAAATTCGTTTAACAGCGATTTCCCTGCAACGGTTAAAGAGGTTGTAATGGCAAATCTGTACAGCAGACGCGGACTTTTTAAACGCTACAGAAAAGAGGATTACGAAAAACTAAGTACAGTGCTTGAAAAAGTGGGAATGTCGGGATACGAAAACCGACTGATCGGTAATTTGTCGGGCGGTCAGCAACAGAGGATATTTATTGCAAGAGCGTTGATTTCAGAGCCTGAACTGTTGCTTATGGACGAGCCGACAGTCGGAGTTGATGCGAAGTCGGTAAAACAGATTATGGACATAATAAGCGAACTCAACAAACAAGGAATGACGATTATTATGACAAACCACGATACTCCGGAACTTGTCAGAGTATCGGACAAACTTTTAATATTCTGCGAACACGGCAACGGCGAATTTGTAAGCCGAAACGACCTTACAATGCAACAGATAAACGAAATATTTGCAGGAAAGAGGGTGCATCATCATGGATAATATTTTTCAGTACGCATTTATGCAAAGAGCATTTGTAGTTGCGGCAATAATTGCGGTGATTGCACCGTGTATAGGCGTTTCGATTGTACTTAAAAGACTTTCGGCGATAGGTGACGCAACGTCACATTCGGCATTGGCAGGTATCGCATTCGGACTTTTGCTCGGAATTAATCCGATTTTGGGTGCGGTGATGTTTTCGATTTTTGCGGTTATCGGAATAGAGGTTTTCAGAAAATCATTCGGCAAATATTCGGAAATTGCAACGGTGGTTGTTATGTCGGCGGGTATCGGTCTTACGGCGGTGTTGTCGGGATTTATAACCAATGGCTCAACCAATATAAACAGCTTTTTGTTCGGCTCGATAGTTGCAATAAACGATTTTGAATTGTACTTAACGATTGGACTCGGCATAGCGGTTATTATAACTTCAATATTATTGTATAAAGAATTGTTCTTCGTTACGTTTGACGAAGAGGCGGCAAAGCTTGCGGGAGTGCCTGTCGGCGGTATTAATCTTGTACTTATGTTATTAACGGCGGTTACGGTTTCGGTTGCGTCAAGAATTGTTGGCGCGCTTATGATTTCGTCACTTCTTGTTATACCTGTTGCGGCGGCAATGATGATTGCGAAAAGCTATAAGCAGACAATATGGTGGTCAATCGCGTTTGCGGAATTTTTCACTGTTGCCGGACTATTCATATCGTACTATCTTGATCTCAGACCGGGCGGAACGATTGTGCTTTTGGGTGTGGTATTCTTGATTGTAATAATGGTTTGTACAAGTAAAAGGAGAAGGTGAGAGTATGGAGGATATAAACGGCATACTTTCAAAAGTAGGTTTAAAATGTACAAAACAGCGTATAAGCGTTATGCAGGTACTGTCGGACGCAGACGCACCTCTTACGGTTGAAAATATATATGACAAGGTTGACGGAATGTCGCTTTCGACCGTTTACAGAATTGCGGAAAAGCTGTGTGAAAAGGGTATAGTTAGTAAGCATACAATTCAAGACAGTGATAAGTTTTATTATGAACTCATAAACGGCGAACACCGTCATTATGCAATATGTCTTGGCTGTAAGGAAATGCGTTACGTCGATATATGCCCCGTACATTCACCGCATATAGATAATTTTACGGTGACGGGACATAAACTTGAAATATACGGCTATTGTGATAAATGTCAAAAGAAATTGAATACAAAAGGACGCTGATTTCAGCGTCCTTTTTGGTTGAATTATTTTTGAGTTATTGGTGTTAAGTAGAGATTGTATAAATAGCCACCGTTATAACCAAACTCAAAGTTGTTATCATCTGAAATACGACCGGCTTTAACTCGAAGCTTATCAACACCTATAAGATTTACTTTAACATCTACGGCTTTTTCGAGTCTTTTATTTGAAACTGTTGCAAGCACCTCATCGGTATCTTCATTTATGAATTGTACAGCATTTATGTCATCATCATTATCACGATCAGGTACGGCAAATAAGCCTTCTAAAGAAGAATATTTGCCGTCAAGAATAAATAAAGTACTACTATAAGGAGCAAAACGGTTATCAGGAACAATTGTAACTTGTCTAAGGGGAAATGTAGCACTTGAACTGTTTAAAATATGGGTACCTTCAACTGGCTCGATTTCTGCCATATTAACTTTGTCTGTTTCTAATTTATCGCCGATATATATAGTGCTTGTGTCACTGTCCCAATCAACGTTTTGTCCCAGAGCGTTTGAAATGGATCTTACGGGCAGATAGGTCGTGCGGCTAGAGATAAACGGCTTAACAGGGGTGCCGTCACTGTCACGCGGTGTTGTCGGCTTTCCATTTACGACAACTTTGATGTCAGTGTAAGCCACTTCAAGAAATTTTCTGTACGTATCGGCAAGCGCGGACGCACCACCGATTGCCATTGACAATGCACAGCCGACCGCAATTCCTTTTACAAAATCCTTTTTCATATAAAAACTCCCTTTCAAAATATATTTGTTAATATCAGTATAACATACAAATATAGCTAATTACAAGTGTAAATGAGTATATAATAAAGGGGACACTAAATTTTAGTGTCCCTATTATATTGCTTTATTTTATCATTTCGATTAAATCGGGGATACATTCCTCGAATTTAACCGCGTACCAATGCTCTTTTTCGCTCCCTACAGTGTGCTTGATACAGTCAACCGTAAAGTCAACGGCTATTCTAACCGCCTTACCCATATCAAACCCCTTAACCAATGCACCGCACAAGGTGCTTGAAAAAATATCGCCTGTACTGTGGAAGTAACCGGGAATATTTTCGTTAAAGTACGATAAAAATTCGCCTGTTTCTCTGTTGTAGGACATAACGCCCTGTGAATTATCGTCAAAACTTACACCTGTAAGAACTACAATTTTTGAACCGAGATTTGAAAGACGTATAAGCAGATTTTTTATATATTCTTCGTCATATCCGCTGTCGATATAGTCCTCGTCAAGCAGCTGTGCCGCTTCGGTAAGGTTAGGCACGATTACGTCGGCTTTTGAACAAAGTTTTTTCATTTCCAAAGCAAAATCTTCGGTGAATCCGGCATAAAAATGCCCCTTGTCACCCATTACGGGGTCAACGATTATAAGGTTGTCATCGGTCTTGAATTTATCGAAAAAGTCCGAAACTATTTTTATCTGCTCAAATGAGCCTAAATAACCTGTTGCAACTGCGTCAAATTTTAAATCAAGGCTTTTCCAATGGTCTGCGATAGACGGAATATCGTTCGTTAAATCGCGATATGTATAGCCTGTAAATCCGCCTGTATGCGTTGAAAGTACCGCCGTAGGTACGGGACAAGCTTCTATACCCATTGCGGAAATTATAGGAAGCGCAACGGTAAGCGAACATTTACCGAAACACGAAATATCTTGTATTGACACAATTCTTTTCATTCTAAAACTCCATTCCTTCGTTTATAAACGACTTTAGATATTTTATAACATTTCATTGTTAATGTCAATAAAATCATCATAAAGTTGTCCGAATGTACATAATTTAATATACATAAATAAATATTGGGAGGCGAGAAAAATTGTGTTATGACTATGCGAGAATGTTGAAAGACATAGAAATGCTTACGGACAATTATAACATTATAGAAAGATTTTCGATAGGAAAGAGTGTTATGCAGAAAGATATTCCGTGTTTGAAAATCGGAAAGGGAAAGAAAAAACTGCTTTTAAGCGGTGCGTATCACGGACTTGAATATCTTACGGCGGCTTTTTTGATAAAATTTGTGTCAAATTACACCGTAAAGCTGATGACGGAAACGGAATATTTCGGGTATGACATAAAAAGGCTGTATTCGGATATTACGGTTTACGTTGTACCTATGGTCAACCCTGACGGCGTGGATATCGCACTTAACGGTCTTGATATTACTAACGAATATCACAGGCACTTAATCAGTATGGTGGGAATACATAGTTTTAATCATGTTTGGCAGGCAAATTCGAGGGGAGTTGATATAAACCATAATTTTGACGCAAAGTGGCAGATGGTTGTCGATAAACCGTCACCGTCAAAATACGGCGGTGAATATGCGGAGTCCGAGCCCGAAACAAGGGCAATTACGGAATTTGTGAGAAAAGAGCAGTTTGATATGCTGTTGGCATTTCACAGTCAAGGCCGTGAGATATATTATGACTTTGACGGTATGACAGGTGAAAATTCGGTTGAGATTGCAAAGAAAATGGCGGAGGAAAGCGGATATGCGGTGTGTATTCCGACAGGTACGGCGTCATACGGCGGTTGTAAGGATTGGTTTATAAAGGAGTTCGGAAAAGAGGGATTTACGGTGGAAATAGGTACGGGACAAAACCCTTTGCCGATGAGTATGATTGATGAAGTGTATGATGAAAATGCCAAAATTGCTTTATGTGCCATGCATGAATGTGCATATAACTAAAAATGAGCTGTTGAAAAAACAGCTCATTTTCAGAGGACAATAAATTGTCGTATTATTTTTAGTCTAATTTTGAACCGCACTTATAGCAGAAATGAGTATTCGGTGCGTTTACAGAGTCGCAAACGGGACAAGTAATCGGCTTAGGTGTGTTATTTTCTGTCGGAGCGGCTTGTTCGGTTGTTTGCGGTTGAACCGGTGTTTGAACAGGTGCTGATTGTGCCTGTGGTGTTTGAGGTACCTGTGGTGCCGAATATGTTGTTGACTTTACCGGAGTCTTTGCATATTCATAGAAACCTGCGTGTACAAGACCGAAGAACAACGGTGCAAACAATGTATATACAAGCTGAACTATGACTGTGATAACCGCAAACAATATACCGACAAACGGAATCTTTGAAAGCAATGCAAGTATAGCCATAACAGCATAAATCAGCAAGTTAGGGATAAATTCGGCACAGAACATTTGAAGTTTGTAACCGTTTGTATCCTGCATTGATTTTCTTAGTGCCGCAGTTGCGTTTACCGATTTTTCTTCATTAAGTATATACGGTGTGAATGAATACGCATAATACTTTGAAACAGCGATAAACGGACCTGCAATCGGAACTAAGAACCAAATGAAAATCCATAGCTTTTTCCAACACATACCGCCGGCAGTTCTCCAAAAATCTTTAAAAGCTTTGAAAAGCTGGTCGGAATAAACTTCCTTACCGTTGAAACCGTCAAGATAAACTGCCGCCATACCTGCGGAAAGAACCGCTATAACAGGCACAATAACTATCGGTAATACACCGAATACAAGAACGAGTATAGTTAAAAGTGAACTTAAAAGTGAAAGCCCCCATAGCTTAAACGGCATTTTTGACAATACGTTAAAAGCTCTTTTATAGATGTTACTTATAATCATAATAAAACCCCCTTAAAAAATTAATTGTTTTGACCGTAATATGCGTTTGCGCCGTGTTTTCTGTAATAGTGCTTATCCTTTAATTCTTGAGGTGCCTCCTGAACTTTCGGATTAATCATTTCGGTACGCGCCGCCATTTTTGCAACTTCTTCAAGTATGACTGCATTGTGAACAGCCTCCATACCGTCTTTGCCCCAAGTGAAAGGACCGTGATTTTTACATAGTACGGCAGGCATTGCAACGTAATCTTTGTCTTTGAAGAAGTCAACGATAAGTACGCCTGTATTTTTTTCGTATGCCTCGTCGATTTCTTCCTTTGTAAGATTTCTTACGCATGGAATTTCGCCGTACATATAGTCAGCGTGAGTTGTACCGTAGCAAGGAATACCGCGTCCCGATTGTGCCCAGCTTGTTGCCCAAGGTGAGTGTGTATGTACGATACCGCCGATATTAGGGAATGCTTTGTAAAGCTCGATATGAGTTGCTGTGTCTGATGATGGGTTATATTTACCTTCGATTTTGTTACCGTCAAGGTCCATAATAACCATATCTTCAGGCTTTAGCTTATCGTAATCAACGCCCGACGGCTTGATTGCAAAATAGCCTGTTTCTCTGTCAATTTCACTTACGTTACCCCAAGTGAATGTAACAAGTCCATGCTTTGGAAGCTGCATATTAGCTTCGTAAACTCTTTGCTTTAATTCTTCTAACATATTATATATCTCCTTTTATTAGTATATTGTAGACAAAACCTGTAATGGTTTTGTCTACTTTATTCTTGGAAGTATGAGGTGCAACCTCATTAAAAATCATTTCTGACGACAGGTGCGGCAGAAATGGCTTAAAATCTAAAGTTTCGACTTTGGAGGAACTTTATGATTTTTTCTTTGAAAATACTCAAAAATTACATCGCAAGATGTGATTTTTGGAGCTGTCGACATTTTGTCGACAGGCTCTAATATTTTAAATATTCAACTGCCGCTTTTTCGATAGGCAGACCGTTCTTGTAACGTACAGCAAATTCGTTAAATCCTTTAACGTCCTCGTCTGTCGGCTCAAGTGTGTACGATTCGCTTTGTGAGAATACTTTGTTGTTAAGGAAATCGGTAAGTGTTTCGTTTTCCGCTTTTGTAAGCATATATGACGCAAGCAATGCGATACCCCATGCACCGCCCTCACCGGCTGTTTCCATAAGTGAAACAGGTGTGTTTATAGCGGCAGCCATAAACTTCTGACCAACGTCCTTTGTCTTGAACAATCCGCCGTGACCGAACATTCTGTCAAGCTTGACATTTTCCTTGTCAAGAAGAATATCCATACCGAGCTTTAATGTTCCGAGTGCGGAATAAAGGTGAGTTCTCATCATATTTGCAAGGTTAAACTTGCTGTCCGGTGTACGAACGAAAAGCTGACGGCCTTCTTCAAGACCTGTAATATTTTCGCCCGAGAAATATCCGTATGAAAGAAGTCCTCCGCAGTCTGCGTCACCTTCAAGAGCTTTTCTGTAAAGTGTGCCGTATAGCTTTTCCGTACTTATTTCAATACCGAGTTCGGCGGAATATTCTCTGAATATATTTACCCAAGCATTAAGGTCGGATGTACAGTTGTTTACGTGTACCATTGCAACGTCGTCACCGACCGGTGTTGTAACTATATCAATTTCGGGATAAGCCTTTGAAAGCGGTTTTTCAAGTACAACCATAGCAAATACGGACGTACCGGCTGAAACGTTTCCTGTACGTTTTGTAATGCTGTTTGTTGCGGTCATACCCGTACCGGCGTCACCTTCCGGAGGGCATAGCGGAATACCTGCACTGAGTTTGCCTGTTGTGTCAAGAAGTTTTGCACCTTCTTCTGAAAGCGTACCGGCATTTTCTCCTGCAACAAGCACTTTTGGAAGTAAGTCTGAAATTGTATAAGGAAGATTTTTATTTGAAATCAACTTATCAAATTTCTCAATCATACCTTTATTATAGTCTTTTGATGCACTGTCGATAGGGAACATACCCGACGCCTCACCGATACCGAGTACAAATTCACCTGTAAGTTTCCAATGAACATATCCGGCAAGAGTTGTAAGATACTTGATTTTTGAAATATGCTCTTCACCGTTTAAAATCGCCTGATAAAGATGAGCAATGCTCCATCTTTCAGGAATGTTGAAGTCAAAAAGATGTGTAAGTTCTGCGGCGGCTTTGCCTGTTATGCTGTTTCTCCAAGTACGGAACGGAACTAAAAGCTCCTTGTTTTCGTCAAATGCCATATAGCCGTGCATCATAGCACTGAAGCCTATTGCACCGATTTTTGTAAGTTCTTCGCCGTATTGATTTTTAACGTCGTCAGCCATATTTTTGTAGCTTGTCTGAATACCTGTCCAAACGTCCTCAAGACTGTATGTCCAAATACCGTTTTCCAAACGGTTTTCCCATTCGTAACTGCCGGACGCAATAGGATTATTATTTTCGTCAATCAAAACTGCCTTTATACGAGTTGAGCCAAGCTCAATACCGAGTACAGTTTTGCCGTTTTGAATTGCGTTTTTAATCTGCTCCATAATTTTCTCCCTCTGTTTTTTTATTTAAAGAATAAAACTCTTAACTATTATTATAAACAACTTATCTATATTTGGCAATATAAAAAAGAGATTTTTTCCAACAAATTTGAGGTAACTTCGGCTGTTGCAATTCTTTTGATAATGTGCTATAATCAAACGAGATATAGATATTTGGAAGGTGAACATAGTTGGAATTATGTATATTTAATAAAATAGAAGATGACCTATGTATAAAGGGGATATTGGAAAAGGATAATGTTATCGTTTTAAGAAACATTATCGAATTTTCCGAAACAGAGGGCGTTACAAGCAGTGCAATAAAAGAATACGTTGCAACACGTCTTGCGAATGACGACAACATTTTATCACGCCTTGCACAGGCAGGTAAATTTATCGGAGACGACCTTTACAGACTTGCAAAATTTGATATTGAGCAGATTTATAAGAAGCTGTTTTCAACTCAAATTAAGTACGCACCGTCAGGTAATCCTATCGGATTCAGTAACGGATATGTGGCGTCAATCAGAGCGATAACAGAGTCAAAGTCAGCACAGGAGCTTCTTGATTTGCTTATCGAGCATTACAGAAAGTTCGGCAGCGGAATTTTGGCTAAGTATAATGCGTTTAGATATGACGGCGAACTTATCGGAGTAACGAATACAGATGATATTACTTTTGATTCGCTTGTCGGCATTGAGTATCAAAAACAAGTATTGATTGATAATACAAAGGCGTTTGTCAGCGGTAAAGCGGCGAATAACGTATTGTTGTTCGGTGACAGAGGTACGGGTAAATCATCATCTGTAAAGGCACTTTTAAATATGTTCTGTGATGACGGACTTCGTATTATCGAAATGCCTAAGCATTGTATAAAGGATATACCGTCACTTTCAAAGGTGTTGGCTGAAAGTCCGAATAAGTACATAATATTCCTTGACGACCTTACTTTTGAATCACACGAAACAGAGTACAGAGCGTTAAAGGTTGCAATGGAGGGACAACTTCAGGCTAATCCTACAAACGTGCTTATATATGCAACGTCAAACAGAAGACATTTAATAAGAGAGAATTGGTCAGACAGAGAGGGCGGAGAAATCCACGTGAACGACCAAATGCAGGAAACACTTTCACTTTCGGAACGTTTCGGTATCAGTCTTGTATTCTCTGCGCCTAACCAAAAAGAATATCTTAATATCGTTTCCGAAATGCTTAAAAAGCACAATATCCAAATGAATGCGGATATTGAAAAAGAGGCGGTAGTATGGCAGATGAACTACGGAGGCCGCAGTGCAAGATGTGCAAAACAGTTTGTAACGTCTTACATCGCAAAATAAATTCAGAGAGGAAGTTTATAATGAAAAAGAAAATTATAGCTATTACACTTGCAGTTTCGGCAATGATGTCAACAGTTGCTTTTGCCGAAAACATTAATGCAAATTATACGGATAATGTATTGTCATTTGAACAGAAAGACGAAAATATTGCCGTTGTTTCGTGCTATGACGAAAACGGCAAGCTTTGCTACAGCAATATGTATAAGTCTGAGGACGGCAATTTCAGTGCCGATATACCTAAAGAGTATAAGGGGATGAAAACAAAAGTTTACTTTGTAAAGTCAAAAGAGATAAAAGAAGTCAGTGTAAGTGATGATGTTCAGCCGACAGCCACACCGTCCGTAACACCGACAGCCACACCGTCTGCAACAGAAAAGCCGTCTGCAACAACAGTACCGACAACTAAGCCGTCAGCGGACACACCGTCAATTTACGAAAAAGTAACAGACGCAATTTATGCACCGGCGGTTGTTAAGGAAGTTGAAACAACTACAAAAGACGGTGAAGATATGTATGCCGTTACTTTGCTTGCACAGGGCAAGGAAATAAAGACATTGATTGAAAATGATGTTACATTTGAAACTTCTTCGGAGGCTTATTCGTTTATGAAAGGCAAGGACGCAGGAAGTCTTGAGGAGGGTGATGTTATCTGCCTTACGGCGAACGTTGCCGGAACAAGAATAAATCATATGTACTTTATTTACAGACCGCAGGACGAAGATATAATTACAGGCAGTCAAGATTTCGGCACTGACTTTGAAAAGTTAATTACTGAAAACGGTTCAAGTGTTGCAAATCAATGGAAGCTTATGAAGTACGGTGAAAAAGCGTCAAGCGACAGATACCAGTACGCATTCGGACTTATCGGTAAGGTGGGTTCAAATTCACTTACTTTGATAAACAAGAGCGGCAGCACAGACAATGTTATCGAAGTTGATACAAAGAAAGATACAATAGTTTATACTTGCGATGTATCGAATAAGAATGAAGTTGAAATTGCGTCAGTTGGTGATATAACTTCAACCATTCCGAAAAGCACTTTCGATAAGGACAATACAATAGATTTCACAAACGATTACAGCTATAATTACGCACTTGTAAGAGTGGTTGACGGAACGGCAACGGATATAGTTGTATACGAAAATTATAATGATTAATCAGATTGTCTGCAAACCCTCTATGGTTTTGTAGACAGGCTCAACAATTAATGTAACTCAACAAATCCTATACGATTGTAAAATTGTAGAAAGAGAGTAGGAGGAAATTAAAAATGAAAAAATTAAAGAAAGCTGTCTTGGCAGTTTTATCAACGGTATTGGTGGTAGGAAATATTAACGCAGTGTTTGCTGACGGTGATATAAGTGTAAGAATGAATGGGATTGTGTCGAATGACGTCAGTTACATAAATTTTACGGATACGAAACCTATACAAATCGATAACCGAACATTGACGCCCGCAAGGGCAATGGCGGAGGCTGCCGGTATGGAGGTTGAATGGGACCAGCCGACTCAGACCGCACTTTTGACGCTTAAAGCAGACGCAAATTCGGACAGACCGATAGAACGTTTTGCGTCAGAGGCGATTAATAAAATTGACGGCTTGGGGTTGGATATGACGCCGACAAGTATAACGGCAGCTTTAAGACTTAATGACAGCAACGCTGTTATTAGGTATAACTTTACCGATTCTGACGGCGATAATGTGCCGTTTGGCAAGGATTATGAAATGGTTTCGCAGGCTGTTTTCATAGAGGACGGTACACTTATGATACCGATACGTGATTCTATGGAAATGTTCGGACTTGATATTGAATGGTATCAAGATGAGCTTTGTGCGGAAGTTAATATCCCCGAAGAAATAGATATTCCCGAAGGGCTTGCAATAATTCCGAACCACGGAAACGGTAAATACAGCGCAGATAATCTTGCCGACAACTCAATTCCGAGTATAGATATTGAGGATGTGCCTGTTGACAATGATCAGCAACTCGGTACATATTTGGGTAAGTTTAAGATTACGCATTATTGCCCTTGTTCAATCTGTAACGGCGGTTGGGGAGCGTATACCGCCTGGGCGGGTGAGCTTATTCCCGGTCAGACCATTGCGGTGAACCCTAAAATTATTCCTAAATTAAGTTGGGTGTATGTTGACGGCTATGGTTACAGACACGCCGAAGATACCGGCAGCGGTATAGGTGAATATCATATTGATATGGCTGTGCCGACTCATTCAATGGCAGTGGCACTCGGTGTTGTATACAAAGATGTATATTTGGTTGAATAACAGAGTGCCGACAAATTGTCCGGAACGTGCAAAACATTATTTTTATATTTCAAAATTTAATTTATAGCTGTAACAAATAACAGGCAAGCCTATGGCTTGCCTGTGCACTTTTTGCGAAAATAAACTCTAACGTACCAATGTACGCCGACGAGTTCATTTTCACAAAATCCAAACTAATTTCTCGACCTCTGCCAGTCTGTCGACATTTTGTCGACAGGCTTTTGTATTATCTTTCCATTTTCCAATACTGTACACTGTAAGGCGGTAATTCACTGCCGCCGCCGAAGTCGTGCATATTACCGCTGATTAAGTCAACAGCCGTACCGCAACCGGCGTCAAAATGCACTGTAACAGGATTTTCGTCTGCATTGATAGCGACAAGAACACGTTCATCATCGCATTTTCTTTCAAATATACAGTGCTTGTTTTGTAAAACAACCGAACGGAAATCACCGTAGCACAATGCTTTACTGTTTTTGTGTGCCATTGCAAGTTTTGATATAAATTCTGAAAGTTCGTTGTCCAAAGGCTCATCAAAGCATACACGAAGTGCAGGGTCACCCTCGTTTTTATGTGCTTTTGCACCCCATTCACTTCCGTAGTACACGCAAGGAATACCCGGCATACCGAAAATCATACCGTAAGTAAGCGGTATATGCTTTTCGTTTGTAAGTATGCTTGCAATTCTTGAAACATCGTGGTTGTCAACAAAACTCAATAGGTGCTTGCCACGGTACAGTGTCCACTGTTCAGGTCCGAATTGACGTAACAATGAGTGTACAATTTCAAACATATTCATACTGTTGAAACTTGAATAAATACCCTTGTAACATTCATAATTAGTGCAACTGTGGAGCATATCGTCATTGACAAATTGATTGTAGTCACCGTGAAGAAGTTCGCCGAGCAGAAGAAAATCATTTTTTAAACTGTCAGTGTAACTTCTCAATCTCTTTAGAAAATCCTTGTCAAGACAGTATGCAACGTCAAGACGTAAACCGTCAATGTCAAATTCGTCAATCCATAGTTTGATACATTCAAAGATGTGATTTATAACTTCTTCATTGCGAAGGTTGATTTTTACAAGGTCGAAATTACCCTCCCAGCCTTCGTACCAAAGACCGTCATTGTAATTTGAATTACCGTTGAAATCAATGAAAAACCAATCGCGGTAACGTGAGTTCTCCCTGTTTTGGAGAACGTCCTGAAATGCCCAAAATCCTCGTCCGACGTGGTTGAATACGCCGTCAAGAACAACTTTGATGTTGTTTTTGTGTAGATTTTCGCATACTTCTTTAAAGTCGTCATTTGTGCCAAGACGACAGTCGATTTTTTTGTAGTCACGAGTATTGTAACCGTGTGTGTCCGATTCAAATACAGGTGAAAAATATATTGCATTCGCTCCGAGATTTTTTATATGCTCAATCCAATCGTTTACTTTTAAAATTCTGTGCGTTAAAACACCGTCATTTTCAAACGGTGCACCGCAAAATCCTAACGGATAAATTTGATAAAATACACTTTCATATGCCCACATATTTCCAGCCTCCTTAATGGTTATAATTTATTATATCATCTGTGCAGTATAAACGTCAATAAAAAGAAAATATTTATAGAAAAAACTTGAAAAACCGCATAGAATGTGATAAAATAAATTAGTATGAACAAATTTAAAAGGAGTTTTAATTATGTCAGGACATTCAAAATGGAGTACAATTAAGCGTAAAAAGGGCGCAAACGATGCCCAAAGAGCTAAGATATTTACAAAAATCGCTCGTGAAATTATAGTTGCCGTAAAGGCAGGCGGTCCGGATCCGGATAATAACTCAAGTCTTAAAGACGCTATCGCAAAGGCTCGTTCAAATAATATGCCTAACGATAATATAAACAGAACAATTAAAAAGGCGGCAGGCGATACAGACGGTGATAACTACGAAAGTATCACATACGAAGGTTATGGACCTGCAGGTGTTGCGGTAATCGTAAACGCACTTACAGATAACAGAAACAGAACTGCCGCAGACGTACGTCACGCATTCGATAAGAACGGCGGTAATATGGGACAGACAGGCTGCGTAAGCTTTATGTTTGACCAAAAGGGTATTATCATTATCGAAAATGAAGATATGGACGAAGATGAAATCACTATGGACGCTCTTGAAGCCGGTGCAGATGATATTGAAGTAGAGGACGGCGTTGCAGAAATCGTGACAGCTCCGTCTGATATGGGTGCTGTTCGTGACGCACTTGCGGAAAAGTATACTATTTCTTCTGCCGAAGTCAGTATGGTTCCTCAAACAATGACTGAACTTACAGAAGATGGTCAAATCAATGCAATGACCAAGCTTCTTGATATGCTTGAAGACAATGATGATGTACAGGATGTATACCACAACTGGGATATGCCTTCAGAAGACTAATTCAAGCAATTTTCAGTCTATTTGCACATTTTTTAAGTCTTGAAGTATATACATACGTCTGCGACTTAAAAAAAGCACAACTAAACTAAAACTTGCTTGAATTAAAATTTAAGTGGTTTTTCAGCCTATTTGCACATTTTTTAAGTCTTGAAGTATAAACATACGCCTGCGACTTAAAAAAGCACAACGAAACTAAAACTTGCTTGAATTAAAATTCGAGTTATTGGTAGCATATCTGCACAATATTTTAAACTTGAAGTATAAAAATACGTCGGCAGTGAAAAACTGTACATCTATACCAACTAACTTGAATTGAAATTTGCGGGTTTTAAACACAAACATTAACAAAGGATTATATTATGAAGAACAAGATTATTCAATTATTGCAAAGCACAGCGGGAATGCTCATATTTGCACTTTTAAGCGGTTGTGCGTATTATATTGTAGTATTAAAATTCATACTGTCACACACATCTGTCGGCGGCGGATTATTAGGATTTTTCTTTCTGCCGGCAATCATATTCGGTGCGGCGCTTGTGCTTATAAAAATAATAAAGCAATGTATGGAAAACGGTAACTACAATGCGGTTAATTTAATATTTTGGCTGCATATTGTATTTATAATAATATCAGCCGTATTTCTTGTTTCGATGTTTGTATAATTTAAAACGGTGTTCGTCGTGAACACCGTTTTTCTTATTTTAATTTTTCAAGCAAATATTTTTCCTTTGTTGCCATACCCCCACGAATGTGACGTTCTGCCTTGTTCTGCTCCAAAACCGACTGTGCTTCTTTGTACAGTGCAGGGTTTATTTTATAAAGTCGTTCATGTACATCTTTGTGCACGGTTGTTACTATTAGTGTCGATTTCAACCACGTCTGAAATATTGATAGGGAAGTTCAGTCCCTCAATATCTTCGGCAATGTTAAAGTAAACATATATCTCATTTTTTGAAACAACACGAATTTCTTTTACAACCTTTTTCAATTCCTCGTTTGTGATGTTGCCCGAAAAATCAAATGCACTGAATGTGTTAAGAAATGCTTGAATACTTGCTTTGATTTTTTGAGTGATTTCTCTTGTTTTGTTTGTTTCGTTAAGACGAAAGCTAAGCTTTTCGATTTCCTCGTTTATAGGAATCATATCATGTTCCGCCTCGTCCATTGTAATAAGTGCTTTTACGGCAAGTGTTTTTAATCGTTCACGTTCCTGTTTTAATTCGTCAAGACGGTTTTCGACTTCCTCCAACACAATACCGCTCGTATTTCTGATGTATTCTTTGATTATACTGTTGCACCTTGTTTCGACAAGTGTAAAAAAGCTTTCTCGGTCGTCAAGCAATGATTTAAATAATGTATTCAAAGCTGATTTCAACCAATCTTCATCAATGCGGATGTATTCGGAATCACATCTGCCGCTGCCGTATGAACTTCGTTTTGAGCAAGTCCACCAAACTTTAGGCGGTCGGTTGGGTGAGTATTGCTTTTGGTATCGTCTGTATGAAAAACCACAACTGTTGCATTTTATAAGATTTGAAAATAAATGCTTGTTACTGCGTTTCTCGCGTTGACAGTATTGTTTTGCGTTCTTTTCTTTTATCTGCTGTGCCTTTTCAAATTGCTCGTCCGATATAATGCGAAATTCCGGTCTTTCCGATACATACCATTCTTCTTTAGGATTTTTTTGTCGCTGACTTGTAAATATATCTTTCATACTCTCTTTACCGTTAATGACCGTGCCGATATAAATCGGATTGGTTAAAATTCTGCCGACAGAAATTTGACTCCAATTATAATTCGGTTGACCGTCCTTTAATTTTTTTGTCTTGACGTGTGACTCGTAAAGAAATTTTGCAATTTTCGCCATACCCCATTCTTCTTCGGTGTATAAGTCAAAGATTTTCTGTACCCAACGGCTTTCTTCGGGATTGGGTACAAGAGTGTATTTGTCTGTTCTGTCGTAGCCGAAAACAAAATTCGGAACAATACCTCGCTCTTTGCTGAATTGCTTGCCGAATTTTGTACGTTCACTGATTTTCTGACTCTCGTTTTCCGCAATCATAGCCATAAGGTTGAGCGTAAACATATCAATGTCTTTGCCTTCACCCATGTTTACAAGGTGCAGTTGAACACCGAGGTTTGCAAGCTCCCTTGAAACCGTTATAAAGTCAAGAGTGTTTCTGAACAGACGGCTAATGTCCTTGACATATAAACGCTGAAATTCACCACGTCTTGCCGCACTCAAAAGCCTTTGTAAATCTTTTCTGTTTTTCATTTTGGTGGCTGATTTGCCTTTGTCACTGTATATGCGAATGAGCGTGTCGTTACGATTGCCAACGTATTTTTCAAAAAACTCACGCTGATTTTCAAGACTTAGCTCTTGTTCTTCCTTGTTTGTAGAAACCCTGATGTATGCCACTGCGTCCATTTAAACACCCTCTCTGTTAATTCTAAAATATCTTAAAAGAAGTATATCATAGAATTATTTGAAATACAATAGTACAATGTAAATTTGTAAATAATATTAGATAAAGTATCACCAAACATTAAAAATGGTGAGGACGTACCTCACCATTTTGTGTTTATTGCGATACATTATGTATTTATTCCGCTTTCAGAAGCGATATAGTTGTCTACAGCTTTCTTGGGGATTTTCCAACACGAGCCGATTTTAAAGCCTTTGATTTTACCTTTCCTCAGTAGGTTATACAAAGTGTTTCTTCCGACAAGAAGATAATCCATAACTTCGTCAGTGGTCCATATTTCATAATTATCTGACATTATACGTCAACTCCATTCGTAAAATATTAATTTTATGTTATACGCATAAATCATCATAATCGGAATACTCCAATGCCAAGTCTAAAGGATTTCTGATTGTATCAAATTCGTAGCGCCTTGGAATTACGACAGGACTCACACCGATTTTATTAAACTTTTTAAGTATGGCTTTATCTGAGATTTATTGAAATTAAGTATATCAAACGCCCTATCTAAATGCTGTGAGTAGCAGATGACTTTACAAGCTCTTTCATCAATTTCTTTGACTTTTTCTTGCATGATGATTTATCAATTATTGAGTATATGTCAGTAAGTTTATAAAAATCACCTGTGCCATAGAAGATATTTGCATAATGCTTGAAAATGTATTTTCCTATAATATCACTTTCCTTTAAAAAGGAAGATGCAGAAGTACATTTGAATTTCTTTGTAAGATGTCTGACTTTCTTTTTAAAACAACGTATTTCAATTCTTATAATTTTTTTTGAATTATCAATATAACGACATTTAGGATTTTTTTCTTTTAGCTGTCGATATTTGTTGTAGTAGGTGACTTCAATACCGTTATTTCCGGTTATGGTAATACCATTCTTTGATAAGGTATTTCTTTTAGATTTTTCGTTTTTATATTTTTTTATGGTATATTTGCTCGGGAAATATCCTCGTTTTAATAAATTTACGTAAGAATCAATTACTGTCTGATCATTAAGTTCGACGTTGCTACAATAATCAATTCTTGATATATTGCAAGAATCAAATTCAGGTAAAAATGGTGATACGGTTTTTATCAATATATTAAATTTCTTTATAAGTTTATCAATATTTTTAGAATTAAATATTCCAATATAGTTGTGGTTTTCCAATACACGTCTTGGATTGACTCTATAATATAAGACATGATGATTATATTCATCTTGTTTGTATTTTTTTATAAATATTATGATACCGTAATCTTGTAATGCGTTGAAAACAGCACAATCATCTTTGGGTTTGTAATTTTGTCCGGATGCATTATACAATTCATTGTATACAATACGCACATCATCAGTTGATAACTTATAACTTAGTTCAAATGTATGAAAATTCATACTATTACCTCCTTAGTATTACCGCATTATTGGTTTATATATAATACGATATTAGTATTATATTGTTATCTTAATATTATTTTTTATATTTTTATTTGGTAAAGTATTTATACTTATATATAATGACAGGTGATGTATAATCGGAGATGGTGAAGTAAATGCAGAGATAAAAGTCGATTTAAATATATATTTAATAGTAGTAATTGTTGATATTTTCCTTGACAATAAAAGAAAAATGATATATAATCTTAATTAATAATAAATCCTAACAAGGAGGACGAATGACGATTAGAAGAAACACCATTCAGAAAGACTTAGTACGAAATGCTGTATATGAGATGAAAAGACATGTTACAGCAAATGAAGTGTATGAATTTATAAAAGAATCATATCCTACAATCGGAAAAGGAACTGTATATAGAAATCTTGATATATTGGTAGAGGAAGGTGCTTTGAGGAAAGTTGAAGTCTCGGAGGGACCAAACCGATTCGATTTTACATTGAAAAATCACTACCATGTCAGGTGTGTAAAATGCGGTGAGGTATCAGATGTGGATATGGATGAAATACCGGATTTGATGAAAAAAATTCATGATACTCACGGAATTGAATTTTTGGATTACGATATTTCATTTAAAGGCATTTGCCCAAAATGCAGGGAGGAGGCAAAAGAGGAATAACATGGATAGAAAAGCAATGTATAGGCTGAGTTACGGACTGTTTGTATTGACTGCAAGGGAAGCTGAAAAAGATAATGGATGCATTATTAACACAGCAATTCAGGCAGCTTCGGAACCAAACCAATTAAGTATATGCGTCAATAAGACAAATTACACGCATGATATGATTGAAAGAACCGGAAAATTTACAGTATCAGTTCTGAGTCAGAATGCACAGTTTGAATTATTTAAACATTTTGGCTTTCAATCAGGAAGAAATACCAATAAATTTGAAACATTTAAAAAGTGTGACAGGGGTATAAATGATATTTATTATATTACGGAAGGTACAAATGCATATATTTCTGTAAAAGTTATTAAAACAGAAGATTTGGGTTCACATACAATGTTTATCGGTGAGATAACCGATATGGAAGTTTTAAGTAATATACCTTCTGTCACATA
>NZ_JBKVWU010000005.1:0-53901 GCF_046972485.1 Hominilimicola sp. | reverse complement strand
TTATACCCCTCAAGTTTGTCAAGTTCGCCAGATTCTTTTGACGATTTCTGAACATTGTCAAAAAGCTGACTTTTCAAAACAACATCATCACACGGTGAAAATGAAATCATAAGACGCTTATCTTCATCGTGATAAAGCATAGGTGTAGGCATAAGTGCCGAGTACGAACAAGACGGACAACGGAACATATTCACCTTACCCGTAAGCAAGTCATGCTTTAAATCTTCACTGTCCTTAACCGTAATCGAGTTCCATACAGTAACTTCACTCATTTGACTGCACTTAGGGCATTTTACATTTTGCTTTAAATTAAGACTCATATTTTTATTCCTTTCTAAGCATTTTATCAGCAGCAACCATTATTCCGAGTTTTGCGCTTTCGTATGTCAAACCGCCTTGCATATATGCAATGTACGGCGGTTTTATAGGTGCGTCAGCCGATAATTCTATCGACGCGCCCTGTACAAACGCACCTGCCGCCATAATTACCTGTGACGAATATCCCGGCATATCCCAAGGTTCAGGTGTAACAAAGCTGTCCACCGGTGCACCTTTTTGTATTCCCTGACAAAATGCTGTAACTTTATCGGGATCACCGAATTTTATTGATTGAATTATATCGTGTCTGATTTCGTTAGGTTTTGGGTCAACCTCAAAGCCGAGTTTCTCAAATACCGCCGAGCAAAGCACTGCTGCTTTTAAAGCCTGTGACACAACGTGCGGTGCCATAAACAAGCCTTGATACATCTGTCTGTTAAAACCGAGTGACGCACCTGCCTCCTTGCCGATTCCGACAGAAGTAAGACGGTATGCGCAAAGCTCTACATACTTCTGTTTACCTGCAATATATCCGCCGGTCGGAGCAAGTCCGCCGCCCGGATTTTTTATAAGTGAGCCTGCTATAAGGTCTGCACCGTATGCGGTAGGCTCTTCCGTTTCGACAAATTCACCGTAACAGTTGTCAACTATACAAATAGTTTCAGGCGAAATTTCCTTTACAAATTCTATAAGTGCGCCTATATCCTTTGCACTGTATGTCGGACGCCAGCCGTAACCCTTTGAACGCTGTATTGTAACGGCTTTTACATTCATATGAGTAAGAGTAAATTTAATCTGTTCAAGGTCAGGTGTTCCGTCATGCTTTAAATCAATCTGAACATATTTTACGCCGAAATCTTTAAGTGAGCCGTTACCCGCCTCACCTTGTATTCCGATTACTTCTTCAAGCGTGTCATACGGCTTGCCTGTTATCGAAACAAGTATATCATTCGGTCTTAAAACAGCAAAAAGTGCGGTTGAGATGGTATGCGTACCAGATATGAAATTGTGACGTACAAGTGCGTCCTCCGCACCCATAATATCCGCATATACTCTGTCAAGCGTATCTCTGCCCAAATCGTCATAACCGTAGCCTGTCGTAGCAACAAAGTGACTGTCAGATACACGATTGTCCGCAAACGCTTTCATAACTCTAAGCTGATTTATTTCACAAATATTCTCTATATGCTTAAACTGCTCTTTGATACTCTCCTCCGCCTCACTTACCAATTTAAGCGTCTTGTCCGATATACCGAAATTATCTTTTATAAATTTATTCTTATCCATAAGTAAATATGTCCTTTCAAAGCTTTATACTAACCTATTAATTATATCACTTATAATTTTTTCCGTCAATCATTATTTATTGGTCTTGTAAAAATTGCACTAATATGGTATAATAAAAATATCTATATTAAGGAGTTGAAATTAATATGATTACTATAATAGCAAAATTCAACGTACTTAACGGCAGTGTTGACGAATTCAAAAAATGTGCTGTCAATGTAGTGCGTGATACACGCAAGGAAAAAGGCAATCTTGCGTACAAGATATACCAAAGCAGAGAAGATGCAACAAAGTTTACATTCATCGAAGAATGGCTTAACGACACTGCAATAGAGCAGCACAACAATGCAAAGCATTTTCTTCAATTTCTTGAGGACATCAAACCGCTTACAGATGGTGACGTTCAAATCGAACAGCTTACAAAAGTACCGTCTGTATTCTGCTGATTGAGGGATTTATGGATATTTACGATAATAACATTAATGTACTTACAAATTATATAGCCGATGGCTCAAAAGGCTGTAATTCAAATGCAGTCGGAGTTGAGCTTGAGCATTTTGTAATTGACAAAAACGGCGATTGTGTGCCGTATATCAACGGTGTTGAAAATATAATCGAACAGCTTGCTCAAAACTTCCCCAAACACGTTTACAGCGAGGGTTTTCTTATCGGTCTTTCGTGTGATAAATACAACATCACTCTTGAACCGGGTGCACAAATTGAAATCAGTATAAAACCGACTGAAAACATTTGTGAGATTGAAAATATTTACGGCGAATTTTTATCGGTGATAAATCCGATACTTGATAAATATTCATACAGACTTACAACACTCGGTTATATGCCTAAAAGCAAAGCAAAGGATATATCGCTTATCCCGAAAAAACGTTATGAATATATGAACAAATACTTTAAATCGGTCGGCACACGCGGAATAAATATGATGCGCGGTACCGCGTCTGCACAGGTATCTATTGACTTCGCCAATGAAAAAGACTGCGTTCAAAAATTCAAAAAAGCAAACATAATAAGCCCTATTCTTTCACTTATATGCGACAACGCACCTGTTTTTGAGGGCAAGCCGTTTTTGGGAAATACGTTGAGAACATATATTTGGAATGATGTTGACAATGACCGTTGCGGTATTGTTCCGACAGTGCTTGACAGTGATTTTTCATTCAAGAAATATGCCGAATACATTTACAATTCACCGGCTATACTCACTGTAAACGGTGACGATATAGAATTTACCGCCGATAAAAAAATATGCGATATTTACAAAGATACTCCTATTGACGAAAGCATAGCGGAGCATCTTCTTTCTATGTTCTTCCCTGACGTAAGACTTAAAAAGTATATTGAAATCAGACCTGCCGACAGTATGCCGATTAAGTATGTTTTAGCTTATGCAACGCTTATCAAAGGTATTTTTATGTCTGACTTTTCACTTGATGTTTCACTAAGTGCCATTACTCAGGCAAAGAACAATATAATATTAAAGGGTTATAATGCCGAAGTTTACGGAACCGATGCACATACGTTGGCTATGAAATTGTGCAGTGCGGCATATAACGCACTTGATTCAAGCGACAGAGAATATCTTCTTCCGCTTAAACAGATTATAGACAACAAACAAACATTAAAGGAGACGATTAACCTTGCAAAAGGCAGAGGAATTTTATAAAAAACTTGTAGACGATAATTTCGCGGAAAGTCTGCAAAGTGCAAAAAAGCAACAGGAATATATCAAAACTTCAACGGCACGTTATCACGGCTATTTTGTACACACGCTTTATATGCCGAAAATGTTTACGGAAGAAATGGCGGCATACTTCAAAAAAGCCGCCGAAAGTATGTACAAAATACTTGAAAAAGTTATTCATGAATATCAAACTAATGCCGAATACAGAAAGCTTTTCGGTTTTGACGAAAAATTGGAAAAGCTAATTCTTCGTCCAAATCACTATGAATGTGCCTTGCCTATCGCAAGAATAGATATATTTTTTAATGAGGACGATTTTTCATTTAAGTTCTGCGAATTTAACGCGGACGGCTCAAGTGCAATGAATGAGGATAAGGAGCTTAACCAAGCCATTCGTCTTACAAGCACTTTTGATAAGTTTACCGAAAAATACAATGTGAGAACATATGAATTGTTCAATTCATGGGTTAAAGCATTTATGGATATTTACCGTACATACGACAGAGCGGTAGAAAATCCGCATATTGCAATAGTCGACTTTTTCGGCGGTGACATAAGCCGTGAATTTACCGCATTTCAAAAGGCATTTGAGGACAGCGGTTTAACGTGTGAAATATGCGAAATAACCGACCTTTCATACGAAAACGGCAAACTTCTTTCGCCAAGCGGCAAGCAAATCAATGCAATCTACCGCCGTGCGGTGACTTGCGATATTATGCGTAATTACGATAAAGTTCAGCCGTTTATAAAGGCTGCCGAAAATAATGATGTATGCCTTATCGGTGATTTTAAAACACAGGTTATTCATAATAAAATCGTGTTTAAGGTACTTCACGATGATATGACTTCCGCATTCCTTACCGACAAAGAAAAGCAGTACGTCAAAGATCACATTCCGTACACCGCGTCACTTACACAAGAAGAAATCGATAAACACGATGTTCTTAATACAAAGGACAAATGGGTCATAAAACCTGAAGATTCGTACGCGTCAAAAGGCGTGTATGCAGGTGTTGAGGGTATGAGTGACCACGCGTGGAAAGAAGAAGTTTTGAGTAACGTTGATAATCACTACTTACTTCAAGAATACTGTACCCCATATGCAACTTGGAATATCGACATCACCCACGATGAAAATGCAAAATATAAAAAGTACAGTAATATAACGGGTATGTACATGTATAACGGCAAACTTGCCGGTCTGTATTCAAGAATTGCCAAAAACAGCATTATTTCAACTCAATACAGTGAAATGTCACTTCCGACGATTGTGGTAAGTGAAAAATAGCACACAAAAAATGCACAGGCAAGCCGTAGGCTTGCCTGTGCATTTTTTGTGTGCTATAAATTAAACTTTAAAATATAAAAAGTTCCGGACAATTTGTCGACATTCTGAGGCGAGCCGTTCGGCTCGCCTTTTATAATGTTATTTACTTTAATTTATAAGCAATATCATTCCAGAAAATTTCTTTTTCAAAATCTTCAACTGTTGTATTTTCACCGATATGCAGGAATTCAATACCCATCATTTCAGCCCAGTCTTTCATCATTTCAGCAGTAACGTCATATGAAAGAACGCTGTGATGAGCACCGCCGGCTTTAATCCAACATTCAGCCGAAACAGCAAGTGACGGAAGCGGTTTCCACATTACACCCGCAACAGGCAATTTAGGCATTGGCTTTAACGGATTACAAGCCTTAATATCATTTACGATTAAACGCATTCTGCCGCCCATATCAACAAGCGAAGCAACGATTGCGTCACCGTTCTTTGAGTCAAATACAAGTCTTGCAGGATCGCTCTTACCGCCGATACCAAGAGGATGTACCTGAATTTTCGGCTTATCTGCCGCAACAAGCGGGCAAACTTCAAGCATATGCGCACCCAAAATATGTTCATTACCTTTTTCAAGATGGTATGTATAGTCCTCCATAAATGCAGTACCGCCTGTCATACCCTCAGCCATTGACTTCATTATAACGTCCATAGCGGCAACTTTCCAGTCACCCTCAGCACCGAAACCGTAACCGTCTGCCATCATATTCTGTGCGGCAAGACCCGGAAGTTGGTCAAGACCGTGCAATGTATCAAAATGAGTAACGAATGCACTGTAATCAAACTGTTCACACATTTTTCTTATAGCGACTTCTTCTTTCGCCTGATAACGAACAGCGTCAATATTATCCGTATCCATTGTATAACGGCTTTCATATTCAGCCATTTTTGCATCGATTTCAGCCTCTGTAACTTCATTCAAAATGTCAACAATATCGCCGATTGGTCTGTATTCAACGTCCCAACCGAACTTGATTTCAGCCTCAACCTTATCACCCTCTGTAACGGCAACTTGGCGCATATTATCGCTGAAACGTACCATTTTAAGTTCTTGGCTGATTGCATAACCGCAAGCACTTCTCATCCAATTTGCAAGCTTTGTCTGAGGTTCTTCGTCCTCCCAATAACCTACGATAACCTTTCTCGCCATTCTAAGTCTTGAACCGATAAATCCGTGTTCTCTGTCACCGTGTGCAGACTGGTTAAGGTTCATAAAGTCCATATCGATTTCATTCCAAGGAATTTCACGATTAAACTGTGTATGGAAATGACAGTAAGGCTTTTTGAAGTCCTTTAGACCGTTTATCCACATCTTTGACGGACTGAATGTGTGCATCCAAGCAATTACGCCGGCACATTTATCATCATATGATGCCTCTTTGAAAACTTTTTTAATTTCAGCCGGAGTTTTCACTGTCGGCTTGTACACAATCTTACAAGGCATTTTGCCTGACGCGTTAAGACCGTCCACCATAGCCTGTGAATCCTTGGCAACCTGTTCCAAAGTTTCAGGGCCGTAAAGATGTTGACTTCCTGTTACAAACCAAAATTCATATTCTTTAATTGATTTCATTGGTTTCTCTCTCCTTAAATACATAATACTCTGTTTTGTGTGTAAATTTCACACTATATATTTATTATATATTAATCGGTTTATTTTTTCAATAGGTTTTTGTATGTTTCATCCAAATATTTTTTCACATTATCGCACTTCATAAATCCCGACATTATACAACCGCCCTTTGCGCCGGTATTCTGTATTTTTCCGATATTTTCGGGCGAAATACCGCCGATACCGTAAACATCAATATCGACGGACGATACTGCATTTTTCAAAAATTCTATGCCGCGCGGCTCAAGACCTTTTTTGCAGTCTGTCGCAAAAATATGCCCTGCCGTCACATACGTTGCACCCATTTTTTCTGCAAGCACCGCCTCATCTGCCGAATGAACAGATACACCGACCGTTTCAAATTCTTTCTCTGCATTTTCGTTCATCAAACGCAAAGGCAAATGTATTCTCTTTACGCCGATTTTTTTTGCAACGTTAATATATGAATGAAGTATCACGTTCGGACAAATTTCAATAACTTTTTTTGCAAGTTCTTCATATTCACTTTCCGACAAGTCTTTTTCTCTGAGTATTACAGGAACATTGTTTTCATAAAGCTCCCCCACTCTTTTAAAAAAGTTTTCGCAAAGTTTTCTGTGCGTCACGCATACAATATTAAACATAGATATAATCACTCATTACCGGCTGTAAGCCCTGCTCCTCAATCGCTTTATACACTTCTTCAACGTTTCTCGGGTCTGAAATTTCAAATTGTTCATCACCCTTTTGCTCTCCCGAATGACCGCCGATACCAACGTCAACTCCGGCACTTATTTTTGTAGCAGCAATATTAATAATATTATTTCTGAATCGCTCACATTCACGCGTTGAAATTGTTATGCTCGCAAACGGCATAAATATTCTGTACGCACATATTACCTGCAAAAGCTGTGGTTCGTGTACGTCTTTCGGATTGATTTTGTCGTTATTTATAATCGGTCTTAAACGCGGACACGAAAACGCAATTTCCGCATACGGATATTTCTTCTGCAACAAATATGCATGCATACCGGTTGCGAAAGCGTCTTTTCTGAAATCGTCCAATCCCAAAAGTGCCGCAAATCCCACACCGCGCATACCGCCGAGTATCGCTCTTTCCTGTGCATAGAAACGATACGGGAATATTCTTTTGTGTCCCTCAAGGTGCAATGTTTCGTATTTGTCGCTGTTATACGTTTCTTGGAATACCGTCACAAAATCTGCACCGCACTTGTGCAGATGTGCGTATTCGTCAGAGTTCATCGGATAAACCTCAACACCGACAACCTTAAAATATTTCTTTGCTATTTTACAGGCATTGCCGATATATTCGACGTCTGACATTTTTCGGCTTTCACCTGTCAAAAGTAAAATTTCCTGTAAGCCTGTTTTCGCGATTTCCTGCATTTCCTTTTCAATTTCTTCTTCCGAAAGTTTTGCTCGGCGAATTTTGTTATAGCAGTTAAAACCGCAGTAAATACAATAGTTTTCACAGTAATTTGCTATGTACAAAGGCGTAAACATCGAAACGGAATTTCCGAAATGCTTCCTTGTTTCAATTTGTGCTCTTTGCGCCATTTCTTCAAGGTGGTTAAGTGCCGCCGGTGAAAGAAGTGCCGCGAAGTCTTCCGTTGTAAGTACATCGTGAGAAAGTGCATTTTTCACGTCTTTATCCGTATATTTATCATAGTCATACGCATTCATTGCCGATATGACTTCATCAAGCAGAGTAGAGTCGATAACCTCCATACCCTCCATATATTCCATATGATTTGTTCTTTCTTTCATTTTCGTAACCTTTCAAAATTAATCGTGTAAAAATCCCGTAAGCGGCGATGACGCTCTCGCACCCTTTTCAACCACATCACCAAAGCCTGCAAGATACGATTCACGTCCTGCCTCTATTGCTTTTTTGAATGCCTGTGCCATTTTCGGCACGTCACCAGCTGTCGCAATCGCCGTATTTGCCATAACTGCCGCCGCGCCCATTTCCATTGCCTCACAAGCCTGTGACGGTCTGCCTATACCTGCATCAACAATAATCGGCAAATCGATTTCGTCAATAAGAATTTTTATAAATTCCTTTGTGCAAAGTCCTTTGTTTGACCCTATCGGTGAGCCTAATGGCATTATACAAGCCGCACCCGCATTTTGTAAATCTCTCGCAAAATTCAAATCGGGATACATATACGGCATTACAACAAATCCTTCTTTCGCAAGAATTTCAGTCGCTTTCAAAGTTTCGTAATTATCAGGCAAAAGATATTTAGTGTCCCTTATCGCCTCAATTTTTATAAAGTCACCGCAGCCTGTTTCTCTTGCAAGTCTTGCAATTCTTACTGCCTCATCGGCATTTCTCGCACCGGAGGTATTCGGCAAAAGCGTTACGCCCTTTGGTATGTAATCAAGTATATTCGCAACGTCACCGCCTGCGGCACGTCTTAGGGCAAGAGTTATAATCTCCGCTCCGGCATTTTCAACCGCCGCTTTTATAAGTTCAAGCGAATACTTTCCCGAGCCCAAAATAAATCGTGATGTAAATTCGTGTCCGTTTAAAATTAATTTATCTTCTTTGTTCATTTATTAAACCTCTTTCTCTCCTATTAAAAGTCTTAAAATCATATTTGCCTCATGTGCGGCACATATTGCCACTCTCGGTGCGGCAAGTGCAAGTCCGTCATTCATATCACTTTCAGCGTCCCCGCATAAATAAAATCTGTCGTTTATTTTTCGCGTAACAATCGTGTTTGAACTGCCGAAACCCGCCATACCGGAACCCGATACAATTTTAGTGTCCCTACATTCAGACAAGATACTGTTTACAAGCATTGCTTTGTTTTCAGCCTTATCAAAAGCCTCACACACTATTTTATATCCGCCGAATATTTCAGCGGCATTGTCTTCGTTTACTTTAACGCATTGCGACATTATTTCGATAAACGGATTAAACCTTTTAATATTCTTTGTAAGCGCGTCTGTTTTCAGTGTTCCCAAATCTGCTATATCGTACTGTTGCCTGTTCAGGTTTGTAATATCCACTTTGTCAAAATCCACAAGGTGCAAATGTCCCACACCGGCTCTTGCAAGATACATTGCAATATTTGAGCCGAGTCCGCCAAGACCGGCTATTGCAACAGACGAATGACTTAATATATTATGTATTCTTTCGCCGTGACGCTGTTTTAAGGCATTTTCATATTCTTCAAAAGTAATCATAAATCAACCGCCTCCCACAAAGCTCACAACTTCAATTTTATCACCGTCATTCAAAACGGTTTTATCATAATCAGACTTTTTGATTATTTCGCCGTTAATTTCAACCGCTATTCTGTCACGTCTGAAACCGCTGTTTTCAAGCAAGACACTAAGATTTTTGCAGTTTTCCGTTTCTTTACCGTTCACATAAATCATAAAGAACAACCTCCTTTTTTATTTTAAAAACAAAAAAGGTTACACAAAGAAGTACTACACCCTGTAAGGTGGTGTACCCCTTTGTGTAACCTTAGGTTTCACTTTGTTTGATATTTTAGCACAAATCAATGATATTGTCAAGCATTACTTTTCTTGTATTCAAGCAGTAAATTACGAAGTTTTGCCGCTTGCTTTGCACTGTTTTCCGCAAAATCATAAAAAGCCTGTTTTGCTTTGTCGTTGTCCTCCGTCAAATCGGCATAGCTTTGAAAATCTCTTACCGCCTCCATAGAATTTTCCCACGCCCTTAATAATCTGTCATACGTTGTTATTTTAATCTGTCTGTGACACATATGCTATCTCCTTTCGATTACATTATAGTTTATTATAACCGAAAAAGAAATATTTTAAGACAAAACCGTAACGGTTTTGTCTACTTTGTTCTTGGGTGTTTGATGGCGTATCGGAAAGACATCCGACGCTCGCAGAGCGGTTTTGCCATAGGCAAAACTACTGAAAAAGCTAACCTCATTAAAAATCATTTCTGCCGACATGTGCGGCAGAAATGGCTTAAAATCTAAAGTTTCGACTTTGGAGGAACTTTACGATTTTTTCTCTGAAAACACTCAAAAATCACATCGCAAGATGTGATTTTTGGAGCTGTCGACATTTTGTCGACAGGCTCACATCTTATATTTCCGGTGCAAGATAATTCTTCTTTGCAAGTGCCTTTTCAATAAGGTCAAGTGTTTCCTCACTGTCGGCTTTTACTGTATGATAGTGATACCCCGATGTGATATTCATAAGTGCCGATGATTTACCGCTGACAAGTCCGTCTATACATTGCTGAACATTTCTTCTTGACGCGACATTAAGTTTAGCCTCGATTTTTCCGTAAACTCTGTGCCACACAAACACATCAACAACCGTTCCGCCTATATCGACAATCGTTGTAAGCTCATCTTCCGTTTGGTCATTCGTATGATATACCTTAAACACTCTCGTATGTGCCGCCACATCATTTATCACATATCCCTTGTTGGTAGATAAAATTTCATATCCTGCCGCCTTTAAAAGTGCTATATCCTGTACGATAACCTGTCTTGAAACGTCAAGTTCTTTTGCAAGCATACTTCCTGACATTGCTTCATCATTTGTGGTTATAAGTCTTACAATTTCCTGTCGTCTTTCGACTGCGTTCATATTAAGTCCCACAACCTTTCTTTAAATTGCGTGAAGATTTTTTAATGACAAATCAAGAATCGGTGACGAATGAGTAAGCGCACCGCTTGAAATATAGTCAACTCCTATATCAACAAGTCTTTCAACATTTTCCTTTGTCACGTTGCCGCTGCACTCCGTTTCAGCTTTTCCGCTGACAAGTTTAACAGCCTCTTTCATATCTTCAACGCTCATATTATCAAGCATTATTATATCCGCACCTGCATCAAGCGCCTCTTTAAGCATATCAAGATTTTCAACTTCAATTTCAATCTTTCTTACAAACGGTGCATATTCCTTTGCCATTTGTACAGCCTCTTTAACTCCGCCTGCGGCACCGATATGATTGTCCTTTAAAAGTATTCCGTCACTCAGATTATATCTGTGGTTATATCCGCCGCCCACTTTTACCGCGTATTTTTCAAATACACGCATATTCGGTGTAGTTTTTCTTGTATCAAGAAGTTTTGTTTTACTGCCTTTTAAAAGGTCGGCTATGGAACGTGTATATGTCGCAATACCGCTCATTCTTTGGAGATAGTTAAGTGCCGTTCTTTCGCCCGAAAGAAGCACGCGTATATCACCTCTTACAACGCCGATTTTATCGCCGTTCTTTACGGTATCTCCGTCTTTTTTTGTAAAAGTAACTTCTGTTTTGCTGTCAAGCAATTCAAATGTTCTCTTAAAAACGTCAAGTCCTGCGATAACGCCGTCCTGCTTACAAATAAGCTCAACTTCACCAAGCTGATATTCACGCATTACCGAATTTGTTGTAATATCTTCGCTTGTAATATCCTCTCTTAACGCACTCAAAATAAGCTCGTCTGCATTAAGCGCCATTGTTATATTATTCATGTTTCTTTCTCTCCCTTTCTATCTCCTCAAGAACTTCATCTTTGTACTTATCTTCGTAATTCTTGTATAAATCCTTATCTATCGTAACTTCTCTGTCACTTGTCTTACTGTATGTTTCAATCATACGTTTTGCCGCACGTTTTGCAAAAACAAGACTTTCAAGAAGTGAATTGCTTGCAAGACGATTTTTGCCGTGAACACCGTTGCACGCCGTTTCACCGACTGCGTACAATCTGTCCATTGACGTCTTGCTGTATTTATCAACGTCGATACCACCCATAAAATAATGTTGTGACGGCACAACGGGAATACATTCTTTTGTAACGTCATAACCTTCTTCAAGGCAATGCTTGTATATATTTGGGAAATGGCTTTTTATCATTTCGGTAGGAATAGGCTTCATAGAAAGCCATACATACGGCTTATTATCCTTTTTCATTTCCTCTTGTATCGCCTTTGCGACAACGTCACGAGGTAAAAGTTCATCAACAAATCGTTCCATATGTGAGTTAAAAAGCACCGCTCCCTCACCTCTGACAGATTCGGAAATAAGAAATCTTCTGCCTTTCTTTGTTGAATAAAGCGTTGTCGGGTGTATTTGAATGTAATCAATATTTTGAAGTTTTATATTGTGGTTAAGCGCTATCGCAAGCGAATCACCCGTAAGGTGTCTGTAATTTGTCGAGTGCTTGTAAAGACCGCCGATACCGCCTGTTGCAAACACTGTAAAATCAGCTTGAATATCAATATATTTGCCGTCCTTGCCGTAACCGATTATACCGAAACATTCATTATTTTCTTCGATTATATCAACCATTGTGAAGTTTTCGATAATCGTTACGTTGTCAAGCTCCTTTACCGCCGTCAAAAGATGTGATGTAATTTCCTTACCTGTTATATCTTCGTGAAACAGTATTCTTGACGTAGAGTGTGCGCCCTCTTTTGTGTACGCAAATTCACCGTTTTCCTTTTCAAAACGCACTCCGTATCCTACAAGGTCATTTATAACGTCCCTTGACGAACGAATCATTATATCAACCGATTCTTTGTTGTTCTCATAGTGACCGGCACGCATTGTGTCCTCAAAATAACTGTCATAATCGTTTTCGTCTTTCAAAACGCATATTCCGCCCTGTGCCAAAAACGAATCGCTTTTATCATCGTCAGCCTTTGTCACCATTACTATTTTTTTATCACGAGGAAGATTAAGCGCACAATAAAGTCCGCTAACGCCTGTTCCTACGATGACTATATCTGTTTTCATATGTATTCTCCTTATTTTGCCATTTCAAGCATTTTATCAAGCGGCACAAGTGACTTTAATCTTGTTTCGTCGCTTACATGCACTTCGTTTTCACCTGTTTTTAAAACGTGACAGACTTTTTCGACTGTGTTTAGTTTCATATTAGGGCAAAAATGTTTTGTACCTGCAAAGTAGAATTTCTTATTCGGATTTTTTGTTCTAAGTTCATAGCCCACTCCGCTTTCTGTACAGATTATAAATTCTTCATTGTCGCTTTCAGTTGCGTAATTTATGATACCCGATGTACTTCCTATGTAGTCGGCAAGGTCAAGCACTTCCTGTTTACATTCCGGGTGTGCAAGCACAAGTGCCTTCGGATATTTTTCTTTTATAGCCTTTAGATTGTCGGCTGTCATTGAAACATGAACGTGGCAAAAACCTTTGTTTAGTATAATGTTCTTTTCAGGTATCTGCTTTGCAACGTGTCTGCCGAGATTTTCGTCAGGAATAAAGAAGATGTTTTTATTCGGCAATGATTTTACAATCTTAACCGCATTTGATGAAGTTACGCAAACATCACTGTGACACTTTAATTCGGCGGTTGAATTTATATAGCATACAACCGCAAGGTCATCATACTTTCCACGCATTTCTTCGATTTTCTCAACTTGTGCCATATGCGCCATAGGACAATCTGCCGACATATCCGGCATTAAAACAGTTTTGTTCGGGTTAAGAATTTTCGCGCTTTCGCCCATAAACGACACACCGCAGAAAACGATAGTCTTTGCGTCAACCTCTCTTGCCACTTTTGCCAAATAGTAAGAGTCACCGATATAGTCAGCTATTTCCTGCACTTCATCATTAACATAATAATGAGCAAGAATTACAGCATTTTTCTCTTTCTTCAGTTGCTCGATTTCTTTTACAAGTTCATTCATAACATATAAACCCCTTATATAATTTATTTTTAACAGTATAGCACTTATCATTACACCTGTAAAGACACCTGTATAAACAATGTGAAAAACATACAAAAAAACGACAGCTTTTAACACTGTCGTTTGATGTATTCGTCAAATCTTTTTATATGATTTTCGGCTGATTTTATTATATTACCGTCTAATTTATAAGGTACTGCATTTAAAATACTTCTCAAAACTTCGTCCGTATCAATATTGTTCACATCATATATTTTACCGCTGTAACCTATTTCGTCAAGTGCATTTTTTGTCTTATCAGAATACGCAATCGGCACAACAGGTATGCCCATTCTGATTGCCAGTATAGTCGAATGAAAACGTATTCCCAAAATTGCTCCGCAACGCTTGATATTTTTCAACATATCATTTATATCTGTGTATCGTATAATTTCGGTCATATGTTTATTTTTCATAATACCGTAAACTTGATTTGCCACCGAAACATCATCTTCCAAGCCTGTATTAAAACACAAAAGACAAACATTTCTGCCTGTTTCGTTAATAAATCTGTCCGCAATTTCTGCCAACAAATTTATATCCGCACTCTTATGCACGCTTATCCCAAGTGCATTTTCACTATGCACATTCGGTATCATTCCGTCACTTAACGACAGCACCATATCGGGATATTTTCCGCATTTTACATTCGGTATATTCTTCGTTATATATTCATACGAATATCTGTCACGCACCGTCACAAAGTCATATCCGCTGATTTGCTTTTGTATAACTTTTTCGGCAACGCGATTAACAAAACCGCTTATATTGCAGTTTATAACGGCTCTGTTTTTTGAATACCGTTTTTCGCGGTACATATCACGCATACGATAAGCTATACCTTTGTTGTTGTGTATCAAAAATCCCGAGCCTGTCACTTTTAAATAACAGTCAAAACCTATTTTTTCTTCAGTATATTCGGCAATATCAAGTTTGGGAGATGTTATATACAGCTTATGTTCTTTAAGTCCGTCAGCCGCAAGATACAGCATAAGGTCATCGCCGAAATTACCATCAATATATCCGTCAAGCAAAATCCTCAATCTTTTACTCATTCCTTAAACTTCCCATCTCCACGCATACAAAGACGCAACTTTCATTCGCCATCTTAGAGGAAAAATCAGCAATGCAAGGAAAAACGCCTTATGCTTGATACTGCATTTTCGTGTAAGCGCGGACTTTAAATATTTTCTGTAAACATGGCTTGTCATAACTCTGTATGCCGATTCATATGATAATTTTGCACATAGTCCTATATTATATGTAACAATCATTGACGCGGTAAATGACACCGCCTTTTTCATTTCAGGCTCCGCCTCTGCCATATAGTCAATGAACAAATCGCATATCGCCGCCAATCTTCGCTCGCCGTTGCTTACATTATGAAAATGACTTGTTTCATACTGATAGTAATTATAATAAGGCTCGGAAATAAAGCAAACTTTTTTTAAACAGCTAAGCATCTTTAAATTAAACATTAAGTCTTCTGAAAAATATTTCTTTGTATCGCAGAATTTCAAGTTGTTTTCCTCAAGAAAACTTCTTCGTATAAGTTTGTTACAAATTTCATAACTGTGATAGCACGTTGAAAAATATTTATCGGCATACTCGCCCTTATCCTCAACGATAACTGTCTTGTCCAGTGGTTTAAGCTGAATTTTTCTTGTTCTGTCGGGATATATGTCATATAAATTACACTGCACCATATCCGCATTTTCCGTTTCGGCTTTTTCATACATTTTTTCAAGCATACATTCCTCTATTGTGTCGTCAGCGTCAACAAATGCAATATATTTACCGCTTGCAACAGACATTCCGTTATTTCTTGCATATCCTTGACCGTAATTAAGGTGAGAAATTATTTTTAATCTATCGTCATTTATACCTTTTAATACCTTCAAAGTGCTGTCGTCCGAACCGTCATTTACCGCTATCACTTCGATATTGGCAAGCGTTTGATTAAGCACGCTGTTTATACATCTTCCCACTGTTTTTTCACAATTATATACAGGTATTATCACACTAACTGCTGTTTCCATACTTTCCTCCGTTCCCGTTTGTTCTATTAATAATATCATAAACATATTTTTTTGTAAATACTTATGATTGACTGTAACCGTTAAAAATGATATACTTAATAAAGTGTTGACACAAACTGTCAATAGCAAAATCATATGTAAAGGAGAACGTGAATGAGCATATTACTTAGTATTATCGTACCTGTCTACAATGTAGGTTCTTTTCTGCCTAAATGTATCAACAGCATTATTTCACAAACCTTTACAGATTTTGAACTTATACTTGTAGATGACGGTTCAACGGACAACAGCGTCGAAATATGTGATGCCGCCGCAAAAAAAGACAGTCGTGTACGAGTTATTCATAAAGAAAACGGCGGCGTTGTCAGTGCAAGAAAAGCAGGGCTTTCCGTTGCGGTAGGCAAATATGCAGGCTATGTTGACGGTGACGATTGGATTGACGAGCATATGTACGAACATATGGTTAATGCAATGGAAAAATATAATTGCGATATGATTATGTGTGACGTTGAACACGAAAACAAGTCCGTTCCGTTTTCTTCCGGCAGCACGCATATCAATATAAGCGGCGGTTACTATAACCGTGAACAGCTTGAAAATAACGTGTTCCCTAAAATGATTTATACGGGTGTGTTTTATAAGTTCGGAATATACCCTGTCATATGGAATAAACTCTACAAAAGAGAAAAACTCATTAAACATCAAATGGCGGTTGATGACGATATTCGCACCGGTGAGGACGCGGCTTGCGTATATCCGTATTTGCTTGAATGTGACAGTCTGTATTTCTTGGAAAATCTGTCTTTGTATCATTACAGACGTTCCCGCACTCAAATGACGGTAAGTTATGACAGTTCATATTTTGACTGTTTCAAGTCACTGTATGAATTTTTGTCAAATTCATCAATCGCAAATTCACCGTATTCAAATCAACTTGAATACTACTATTCTTATCTTGCGAAAACCGCAATAAGCAACGAACTGAAAAAAGCAAATTCAGTTCCGATTAAGACAAAGCTAAATCACATCAGAGAAATATGTATATTTGCCGATGAAAAAGGTTTTATCGATAAAATAGATATTTCCTCCTTGCCGTTTTTCCACCGTATGTACTTCAAACTTATAAAAAGAAACAGACCTTTTTTACTTACCGTCTGTATAAACATTGTGAGATTTTGGCAAAGATTTTTCAGATGAGGTAGCAATATGAGAAATTTAAAATCAGGATTTATACTTTCATATATAGCCATTTTTATACAAAGCATAATCAGCATTTTATACACTCCCGTTATGCTTAGACTTTTGGGTGAAAGCAATTACGGACTTCTTCAGCTTGCTGTCTCCACAATGTCAAGTCTCAGCATTTTAAGCTTTGGTTTCGGAAGTTCGTATATGCGTTTTTATTCACAATACAAAGCCGACAATGACGATAACGCAATATCGGTTCTGAACGGTATGTTTACGATAATATTTATTTCCGTTTCAATTTTGTCGCTTATCGTCGGCGGTTTTATAACGATGAACACATCAACTCTGTTCGGTAAATCAATGACCGCAAGCGAGATAAAATTACTGAAAACATTGCTCGGCATATTGACCGTAAACCTTGCGTTTACATTTCCGTGCAGTATATCCGATTCGTACATAATCGCACAAGAGCGTTTTTCGTTTCAGAAAATTCTGATTATAATATCATCACTTTTAAATCCTATGCTGACTTTTCCTCTGCTGATTATGGGACACGGTGCGGTTTCCGTTGCGATTTGTATGACGGCGATTACCGTTATAAAACTGCTTTGCGGTACGGTGTATTGTATAAAAAAACTTAATATGCGATTTTGCTTTGCATTTGATAAAAATGTTTTCAAACAGCTTTCGGTATTTTCGTTTTTTGTGTTTTTGAATATTATAAGTGACCAAATTAATTGGAATGTCGATAAAATTCTGCTCGGAATGTTCAGCGGTGCAAAAAATGTAGCCGTTTATTCAGTAGGTTCTCAATTCAACGGATATTTCCTTACATTTTCCTATGCACTTTCGTCACTTATGACGCCAAAGGCACATACGCTTATCGCAAACCATGCCGACAACAGAGAAACAAGCAAATTTTTTGCGTCATTCGGCAGAGTGCAGTTTGTCGTTATGGCTTATATTTATTTTATAATAATCGCAGTAGGCAAACCTTTTATCAAACTTTGGTCGGGGATTGACAGCAATATCCCCTACTATACCGCATTACTGCTTATTTCGCCGCTGGTTGTAACTTCAATTCAATCTATCGGTATTGAAATTCAGCGTGCAAAAGATATGCACAAATTCCGCTCGGTTTTGTACTTTGTAATCGCCGCAATTAATATTGCCGTAAGCATTCCGCTGTGTATAAAATTCGGCGAGCTTGGCTGCGCATTCGGTACGGCTTTAAGCCTTGTTGTCGGGAATATAATTATAATGAATATATATTATCATAAACGCGTCGGACTTGATATTAAATATTTTTGGAAAGAGATTTTTAAATTTATTCCGTCTTTGATTATTCCGATTTTGACGATAATCGTAATCCGTCATTTTGTTTCGGATAATTTGTTCTCAATAGCTTTGTGCGGTATTATATTCACCGTCTTTTATGCAGTGTCAATGTGGTTTTTAGGACTTAACCAAAACGAAAAAAAATTATATAAAAAATGATGCACCCCGAAAGGTGCATCACTGCATATTATTCTATTGATTCAATAACAGCATATTTGCCGTCTTTTCTCTTATATACAACATTCATTTCATCAGTTTCCTGATTTTTGAATACGAAGAATGTGTGACCCAACAAATTCATTTGAAGAATAGCCTCCTCAACACTCATAGGCTTAACGGTAAATCTCTTTGTCTTAACAACTTCAAACTCTTTTGTTTCTTCACCCTCTGTATAAGTCGCACCGCTGATTAGGTTTGCGTCAAGAGTAGCATCTCTCTTTATCTTCTTTGAAAGACGTGTCTTATTCTTTCTGATTTGTCTTTCGATAACGTCTACAATCTTATCGATTGCGGCAAGGATTTCTTTATCTGATGCCTCTGCTCTGTACATCATACCTGCAGCATAAATTGTAGCTTCAATATAATCATTATCTTTAATCGTTCCGATTACGACTCTTGCCTCAGATTCATCTTTGAAAAACTTATCAAGCTTTCCCAATTTCTTTTCAACATAATCTCTGATCTTATCTGTCACATCGTATCTTCTGCCAATAATTTTGAACTTCATAAAACTCACTCCTTTTGTGTTTAGCCAAAGATTATTTTTAATAAATTATCTTTGTTACTATATATATACCACCATATTACAAGTTCAAACATTTTTTTTGAAAAAATTTTTATATTTTTTTATGCTTGCATTATATAGGAATATATAGTAAAATAATAAGTTGAGATAATAATTATTAAAATATGAGGTGAAAATATGCTTGGAATTTCATTAACAGTGCTTTTCTCGGCACTCGCCGCTTTTGCTGTATGGTCATATTACATCAATCCGGCACTAAAAAGCAATGTGAAAAAGGATAACAACGCAATGTATATTATTGCCGCCGCGGCTGTGGCATTTATACTTCGTTTAATCCTCGGAGCAGTCTACAGAGGACACAACACTGATATGAGTTGTTTCATAGGCTGGTCAAACGCCGTTTTTGAAAACGGTTTCGGTAAGTTTTACACACTCGATATGTTTCACGACTATCCGCCGGGATATATGTATGTTCTCTATATAGTCGGTGCGATTGAAAAACTGTTCGGTTTCTCCGACGGTGCGCAATACGCACTTGTAAAACTTCCGGCTATTGTATGCGATATTCTCGCCGGTGTACTTATATACAAAGTTGCAAAGAAAAAGTTTTCAGACGGACTTTCAACTGTGTTCGCGTCGCTATACCTTTTCAATCCCGCAACTATAGTAAACTGTTCTCTTTGGGGACAAGTCGATTCGGTATATACATTGTTCATACTGCTTATGATATACTTCATAAGCGAAAAGAAAATGATTTATTCATATTTTATGTTTGCAATATGTATATTCATAAAACCGCAGGCATTTATATTTACGCCTATACTTATATTCGGTATAATCGAAAATGTATTTATAAAAGATTTCAGCAAAGAAAAGCTGTTAAAGAATTTGGGATTTGGTGTCAGTGCAATAATCCTTATGGTGTTGCTTGCACTTCCGTTCGGAATATCAAATGTAATCGGCCAATACACCACGACTATGGCGTCATATCCTTACCTAACGGTCAATGCGTTTAACTTGTGGGGTGCATTGGGTAAAAACTGGGAAGGTCTTTCATCGTTTACAACTGTTATCGGTTATGTATTCCTTATTGCCATTGTCGCATATTCGGTATATGTATTCTTCAAGAGCAAAAACAATGCGAAGTATTACTTTGTCGGTGCATTGCTTGCGTTTATGACATATATGCTTTCAACAAAAATGCACGACCGTTACGCATTCCCTGCAATGGGGCTTTTGCTTTTGGCATTTGTTTCAGTGACTGATTTCAAAAACTTTATTATGTATGCACTTGTTACACTTTCGCAGTTCTTTAACACTGCATGGGTACTGTTTGTATACGAAAAAAGTCCGAACGACTACTTCCGTTCCGCACCTGTTTTGATTGCGTCTTTAATAAATGTTGTACTTCTGATATTTATAGTTTACTTGACGCAAAAACTTTATGCAGGCAACGAACTTAAAGATACGGTAAAAGAAGAAGTTAAGAGTACGAAAAATTCAAAGCAAGCATATCAAAAGAATACAAAAAGTTCTAAAACTTTCGCAAATACTCCTGTTAAGAAACAGGCTAAATTCGCCGTAAGCGAAATATTCCCTAAAATAACCCGTGTAGACGTTATTGCAATGGCGGCTATAGTCGTTGTATATTCATGTATCGCACTTTATGACCTCGGCGATATGCACGCGGCAGAAACGGAATATATGATTTCAGACGCACCTGTAACGCTTGATTTAGGTAAGGACTGCAACATCAGCCAATATAAATTCTTCCTTGGTTCATATGAACTTGAAGACAACCGCAATTTAACAATCACTTTTGCGGACTCATCAAACAATACAACCGCTACAGAAACACTTACAGAGGGTTCTGTATTCCATTGGGAAGAAAAAACAAAGAGCGTTACCGCAAGATATGTTACACTTTCAACAAACGGCACAGAGCTTTCAATGAAAGAATTTGCCTTACTTGATTCTTCGGGCAACCTTATAGAGCCTGTTTCGGCAACACCGTCAGAGGGACAGGCTTTGTTTGACGAACAGCAGGAAGTTCCGGAGCGTTCATCATTCAGAAACGGCACATACTTTGACGAAATTTATCACGGACGTACAGGCTATGAATTTGTACATCATCTAAACGTATACGAATGGACTCACCCACCGCTTGGTAAAGTATTTATTTCAATCGGTATAAGAATATTCGGAATGTGTCCGTTCGGCTGGAGAATTGTCGGTACTGTATTCGGTATATTTATGTTACCGCTTATATACCTTTTTGCAAAGAAATTGCTAAAGAAATCTTGGCTTGCAATAGTTACTTGCCTTTTGCTCACATTCGACTTTATGCACTTCGCACAGACAAGAATTGCAACAATAGACGTATATATCACATTCTTCGTAATGCTGATGTACTACTTTATGTATAAGTATTACAGCACAAGTTTCTATGATTCGTCATTCAAAAAAGGACTTATCACACTTGCATTGTGCGGAATTAGTATGGGACTTGGCATAGCAAGTAAATGGACAGGTATATATGCAGGAGCGGGACTTGCGGTACTGTTCTTCATAACACTTTACAAGCGTTACAGTGAGTACCGTGTCGCAGTTAAAACACCAAATGGCGAAACAAACGGAATAAGTCACAAATTTATAATTGACAACTTCAAGCCGTATATGATAAAAACAATTTTATGGTGCTGTATATTCTTCGTAATAGTACCGCTTATTATATACTGTCTTGCATATATTCCGTACTTGCAAGCACCGAATTCGCAAGGTTTCAAGACGATTATTGATAACCAAAGCTCAATGCTTACTTACCATTCAAAGACCGTTCTCGGCTCAGAGCATCCGTTCTCGTCACGTTGGTATGAATGGATTATTATGAAACGTCCTATATGGTACTATTCGGGAACAATTACATCGGAGGTTAAAGAGGGTATCAGCTCATTCGGTAATCCGCTTGTATGGTGGCTTGGTATTCCGGCATTCTTCTATATGGTATATTTGATTTTCAAAAACAGAGATAAAAACGCATTGTTCCTTGTAATCGCTTACCTTGCACAGCTTGTATCGTGGATACCTGTTACAAGACTTACGTTTATATACCACTACTTCCCTTGCGTACCGTTTATCGTGCTTATGCTCGGTTATTCAATCCTCAACATCTATAACGAGGCGAAGAATAAAAAGGCGGTTATGTACGGTGCATTTGTATATGCAGGACTTGCAATCGTATTGTTTGCAATGTTCTACCCTGTTCTTTCGGGTCATCCGTGCAGTGTAGACTACGTTGACCACTTCTTGAAATGGTTTGACTCATGGGTATTGATATAAGATAAGGAGAAAAATTTATGCGTATTATAAATTCAAATGACATTGCAGAAGTTGTTAAGGGTATGTGTATCAAAGCAAATTGTCACATAAACAAAGACATCAAATCTGCACTTAGCAACAGTGTCAAAACCGAAAAATCGGATATTTCAAAAGGTGTTATAGAAAACCTTTTGAAGAATGCCGAAATTGCTGACAGCAAAGAAGTTCCTATTTGTCAGGATACAGGTATGGCAGTGTTCTTTATCGAAATCGGCAATGAAGTTTTTGTTGAGGGTGACACAATAACAGACGCCGTAAACAAGGGTGTTTCAATGGGATATACAGACGGATATTTAAGAAAGTCGGTTGTCCGCGATCCGCTTGACAGAGTGAATACAAAGGATAATACTCCGGCGGTTATTTACTACGACTTCGTTAAAGGCGATAAAATTAAAATCACATTTGCACCGAAGGGCTTCGGCAGTGAAAATAAAAGCGGACTTAAAATGCTTAATCCGTCAGACGGCATAAACGGAGTTATTGACTTCGTTATTGAAACAGTCAAAAAAGCCGGTGCAAATCCTTGTCCGCCTATGGTAATCGGCGTAGGTATCGGCGGTACTATGGATAAAGCGGCACAAATCGCTAAAAAGGCTCTTACAAGAGATATTGACGTTCCAAACTCAAATCCTTTTTATGCTGAGCTTGAAAAAACGCTTTTAGAAAAAATAAATAAACTGGGAATAGGTCCTCAGGGTATGGGCGGTACAACAACCGCCCTTGCCGTAAATGTGGAAACATTCCCTACCCACATTGCAGGCTTGCCGGTTGCAGTAAACGTAAACTGTCACGCAACAAGACATACTGTGGAAATTATATAAAATTTGAGCCTGCCCGGCAGGTTGATATAAAATTGAATAATCTTGTCCGGATTATAATGAGACTATAGGGTTTTCTGTTTTTGAGTCAAACAGTATTAACCCTATAGTTTTTTTTCGGAATAAATATAAGGAGAATTATTTATGGATCAAACGTTTATGAAAGAAAAAAAGATACTGCCGCTTGTGCTTTCAATGGCTTTGCCTATGATAATATCTATGGCGGTAAATTCACTGTACAATATCATCGACAGTTTCTTTGTCTCAAAAGTGAGCGAAAACGCAATGACCGCACTTTCGCTTGTCTACCCAATTCAAAATCTTGTAAATTCTATCGCAGTCGGATTTGGTGTAGGCATAAATGCGGTAGTTGCATTCCATCTCGGTGCGGGCGAAATGCAGAACGCAGACAGAGCAACAACTTACGGATTGTTTCTAAGCTTTATACACGGACTTATACTTACCGTCTTTTCAATATTCAGTATGCCGTACTTCGTAAAAATGTTCACAACCGATACAGATGTTATCAATCTTGCCGTAATGTACTCAACTATCGTGTTTTCATTTTCAACAATAGTAAATGTCGGCATAGCATTTGAAAAGATTTTCCAAGCAGTCGGCAGAATGAACGTATCAATGATAAGTATGATATGCGGTTGTGTCACGAACATTATTCTTGACCCTATAATGATATTCGGCTTAGGACCTTTTCCCGCTATGGGTATTCAAGGTGCGGCACTTGCCACAGGTATAGGACAGACTATAACGCTTATCATTTACTTCATATTCTACTTTGCAAGTCCTATTCAGGCAAAATTCAGAATAAGTCTGCTCAAATCCGGCAAACGACTTCTGAAAAAGCTATACTCAATCGGTGTACCGGCTATGCTTAATATGGCACTTCCGTCATTGCTTATAACGGCACTTAACGGAATACTTTCCGAATTTTCAGGCTCATACGTTCTTGTACTCGGTGTATACTACAAACTTCAAACATTTATATACCTAACCGCCAACGGTCTTATTCAAGGTATCAGACCTATCATAGGCTATAACTACGGTGCAGGTGAACACAAACGTGTTAAGCAAATATACAACACCGCACTTTTGCTGTCGGCAATAATTATGGCTTTGGGTACTGCACTTTCGTGGATTATGCCGTCTACACTGTTCGGAATGTTTACTGCAAACCCTGATACGCTTAAATTAGGCGTTACGGCACTTAACATTATCAGTATAGGATTTATCGTATCAGCCGTATCCGTAACGTCGTCAGGGGCTTTGGAGGGGCTTGGAAAAGGTCTGCCGTCATTGTGGATTTCGCTTTTCAGATATATAATAATTATCATTCCTGCGGCTTTTGTTTTCAGCAGATTTTTCGGTGCGGTAGGTGTATGGATAAGCTTTCCGTTCGCCGAATTTGTCACAGCCGTTTTTGCGTATTTTATTTATCATAAAGCAAGCAGGAGAATATAAAAAATGTGCGGTCAAATAAAATGACCGCACATTTTGATTATCTGATTTTCTTACATTCAAGATAAAATCTCTTATCTGCCGCCTCACCCATTGAGAAAGTTTTTCGCGGAAGTGAACCGTCCTTTATAACTGTTGTGAACAAGTCGTTTTTCTCCATTGAATCGACCATAAAACCGATTGTATTATCTGCCTTTGCAAGATTTCTTACAACGTCGTTTCCATGGATATAATCAATTTTACCGCCGTTTTCGGCAAGGTATTTATCAAGAAATTTTTGAAGTGTTCCGACAGGAAGATTTGAGTCTGTATTCTTAATATAGATACTGCCCTCATTACCGCCGTATGTATAATCAATACGCTGACCGCCGTTATCTTCATATTCCGCACCGTAAAACGCAACAAGTTCATCAAGCAATTTCTTCGGCTCTGTTTCAAATATTACACGTTGAATAGGTTCAAATTCAAGTGTTTCGTCGTGGATATTCATAAGCTCAACCAACGCAAAACGTGCAGGGTGAGTTTTAATTTCTTCCTCTGAAAGTTTCTTTTTAATTTCTTCCCAACAGGTTTTTGCGGTTGCAAGAGAATGATTTCCGTCACCTGCCGCGAACATCAGCACGCCCTTATCCTTAACACCGTATTTTGCCTCAAAATCAGCCTTATCGCCGAGTTTTTCTATTGCGTCAAGTATATTCTTCTTTGCACTTTCATTTACATTATAACCCACGATATGTCCCGAATTTTTCATAAGGTCAAAATCATAAATCTTTTCAAAATCGTTTATCTGATTTTCAAGCGGTTCAACAACCGCTTTTTCTCTGTCATCAATAAGTATCAGAATGTGCGGTGCCTCAAGCGGTGCATTTTTTCTTATACGCTGTCTTGGCGGAATACGTTCGATAATTGTACCCTCCGTTGCACGAACTTTTGACTGTGAGCCTTTTGAAAAATCATATTCTTCAAGATCAAGCATTCCGACAATACCGTGACGTGTTTTTCCGTTCGGCTGAGTACGTTTTACATATATAAACGTGTCCTTTAACTCTCTGAAAATACCCTTATTTATATACTCCTCCATTGTGCTGTTTATCTTCTTGATACGTTCGTCTCCGTCACCGTCCTCAAGATAAACCTCAGGGAATATAATATTTAGCGTTGACGGACTGTCACCGACAATATTTTTTACATCTTCCCAATATTCTCTTTCAGACGTGTATTGGTCACACGCCACAACGCTCCACTTTGTGAAATCAACATTTTGCGGAATAAGTATGTCCGCCGGTTTAAAAATTGCCATAGTTCTGCCCTCCGTTATTCTTTCGTTATGTCTGCGAATACGCAGTCTGTTGCTTTTTGCACATCATTCGGCGAAAGGATAAGCGTTGTACCGCATCTTCCGCCGCTGATTGCGATTGTTTCAAAGTTTTGTGCCGTTTCGTTTATATATGTCGGATATTTCTTCTTCATTCCGACAGGCGATACTCCGCCTCTGATATACCCCGTAAGTCCCAAAAGTTCTTTGACGTGTATCATCTCAACCTTTTTGTTACCCGAAACCTTTGCAAGTTTTTTTAAATCCACTTCGTGATTTACTGCTATACAGCTAACCATTATACCCGTTTTGTCACCTCTTGCGACAAGAGTTTTAAATGATTTTTCAGCCGGAATACCTGTCATTTCGGCAATAGCCTCACCGAAATGCTCGCCGACTTCATCAGCCTCATATTCAACCGTTTCATATTTTATCTTTGACGCATTAAGCAAACGCATTGCATTTGTTACAGTCTTTTTGTCCTTTGCCATTTATATCACCTTATTTTAATTCTACTATCGTTACACCGTCTTCGCCCTCGCCGTATCTGCCGTTTCTGAACGATTTGACGTATCTGTGTTTTTTCATATATCCCTGCAAGCCTTTACGCAAAATGCCCGTACCTTTACCGTGAATAATGCTTACAGGCGAAATTCCCGCAAGGTAGCAATCGTCAAGGAATTTTTCAACATTCATCCACGCTTCTTCAAGATTTTGTCCTCTGACGTCAACTTCCGTTGAAACGTTCTTTGACTTCGATTCAAAAGCCCTCGTACTTCTGACGTACTTTTCAGCCAATTCCTTTGACTTCTTTTCTTCAACCTTACGCAAGTTCGTTATATGCACGTCCATTTTTATAATACCCGCCTGAACACGAACATTGCCGTTTTTATCAGGCTCTTTTAAAACTGTCGCCTCTTGATTCATATCAACGATTTTAACAGTCGCACCCGGTTTAAGATTTTTAGGCGGTTCGACATATGTTTTCTTCGGCTTTGCCGCACGCGCCATTGCCTTATCAATCGTATCTTCTTTCTTTTTCAGCTTGTCACGCATTGCGGAAGTCTTTTTGTCAAGATTGCCTCCGTTTGAAATACCTTGCTGACGCATTTTTTCAAGGTCGCGAATAATGCTGTTCGCCTCATCCTTTGCGTCCATTACAAGTATTTTCGCCTCACGTCTTGCCTCATCAAGTATTCTTGATTTATTTTCTTTAAGCTTTATTCTGTCATTTTCAATCTGCTTTCTGAGATCGGTAAGTTCACGCTTCATTCTTGCCGCCTCGTCAGCCTCTTTTCTCGCCTTTGCACGGTTTTGTTCAAGGTCTGTTATGACGTCCTCAAATTTTATATCCTCATCAGACAATATATCGTTTGCTCTGTCAATTATTCTTTCGTCAAGTCCGAGTCTGCGTGAAATTGCAAACGCATTTGACTTACCCGGTACACCGATAAGAAGTTTGTAAGTCGGCTGAAGTGTCGCAACGTCAAATTCGCATGACGCATTTTCCACACCGTCAGTCGAAAGCGCGAATAATTTCAATTCACTGTAATGAGTTGTCGCAACGGTTGTAGCCTTTCTTGCACGAAGAAATTCCAATATTGATATAGCAAGTGCCGCACCTTCTGTCGGGTCAGTTCCCGCACCCAATTCGTCAAACAGTGCAAGTGAATTAAAATCAATATTTTCAAGTATGCTCACTGTATTGACCATATGTGACGAGAATGTCGAAAGGCTCTGTTCTATTGACTGTTCGTCACCGATGTCCGCAAAAATATGATGGAACACAGCCGCTTCACTGTTATCCTGTGCCGGAATATGAAGTCCTGCCGCCGCCATAATCGAAAACAATCCGATAGTTTTAAGCGTTACTGTTTTACCGCCTGTATTCGGACCTGTTATGACAAGCGTATCATATTCGCCGCCAAGCATTATGTCATTTGCCACGACCTTCTCTTTGTCAATAAGCGGATGACGTGCTTTTTTATATCGTATGATACCCTTGTCGTTCAGTACAGGCTCATTTGCGTTCATATCAAGCGACAGTCTGCCCTTACAGAACATAAAATCAAGCTCCGTAACATACTTATAATCCACAAAAATTGTATGACTGTTTTCTGCAACAAGTGCCGAAAGTTCCGCAAGTATTCGCTCAATTTCCTGTTGCTCTTTCGTATGCAAATCACGGATTTCGTTGTTGTTGTTTACAACGCTCATAGGCTCGATAAACAGAGTTGCACCGCTCGCGGACGTATCGTGTACAATACCGTTTACTTCACCTCTGTATTCACTCTTTACGGGTATAACGTATCTGTCCGAACGCATTGTTACAATAGGGTCTTGCAAAAACTTTTTGTAATGCGTTGAGTGAATCATAGAATTAAGATTTTCCTTAATCTTGCCGTTTAGATTTCTTATTTTTCTTCTGATTGTGTTAAGTTCAGGTGACGCATCGTCGGCAATTTCATTTTCAGAAACGATACACGAATTAATTCTGTCCTCAAGTTGTTTTGCCGTTATGATAGCCTCCTCTATACCGTGAAGAATTGTACATTCTTCGGCTGATTCGTCTATATACGACTTCATACGTCTTGCTACATACAAAAGTCTTGATATGTTCATAAGTTCCTTTGTATGAAGTACACCGTCACGCTCTGTTCTTTTTACCGCTCCAAGCACATTTTCAACAGACAGATTTACCGGCGGTGAGCCGAGTTTTAATAAGGTTGACATTGCCTCTGTCGTTTCTTTCTGTGCCGCCCTTGCGTCCTCTAATTCCGTATACGGAACTATTTCTTCAATGCGTTTTTTTACGTCTTTGCTCTCCGTATATGATGAAAGCCGTTCAAGTATCTTGTCAAATTCAAGTACCTTGAACGCTTTATTCTGTTTATCCATTTTACCTCTCCTATTTTATATAGAATATACTTTTAGATTAGAATACTCACCAATCATAGGCGCCATTTGTCTGAAACCTATTTTCCCGCCGCCTAAAACAGGACCATATTCCTTTCCGTCGTCTTGCCATGAAAATACAGGCAAATCGTTAATTATAAAATCAATCTTACCGTCTTTTTTTACAAGCTTTATATGATAGCTTTCAAATGCGTCCTCGCAATTCGGAATAGGGTCTGCACCTTGTACAACAAGATGAAAGCCCTTGCTTTTTCTTAAATTGCAGGTATGAAAACCTCTTTCCTCGTCCCACTTTCTGCGGAAATATGAAACATGGTACGCATTTATATCACCCGAATGATACAAATTATACTGTCCGTCCCTTTCCTGCAATGACGGATCAAACAAATCTTCACCGTTCACACCCTTTGCCGAAAAGAACAAAATCGCCAATCCCGGCTCTTCAATCGGTCTGAAGTCCCACTCTATCTGCACATCTGAAGGGAAGTCCTCGTTGCACCAATACACAAAGTTTGACTTTTGTCCCAAATCGGCAGACAACGCATTTTTCATACGCATTTTACCGTTTTCAAAATATATCTCGGCACTTCCCTCAAGAACGAAATCTTTTACGTCATTCTCGCAGGACAATTTGTTTTCATAAACTAACTTCATTGTTTTTAATCCTCCACAAAAAACTCATCTTAACCTATATTATATCAGCAATATTTACTAAATACAACACGAAATCAAAAAAAAGGATTGAAAAATCTGTGAGAATAGTATAGAATGGTATATATATTTTTATGTAAAGCAATATAACATTGCTAGTGGACAATAAGGAGGTACATTATAATATGTGCGGTATAGTAGGATATATAGGTAAAAATCAAGCAGCTCCTATTTTGCTTGAAGGTCTGTCAAAACTTGAATACAGAGGATATGACAGTGCAGGTATTGCTGTTTACAATAATAATGAATTGGAAGTTGCTAAGTCAAAGGGAAAATTAGCGGTTCTTTCAGAAAAAATTGACGGCGGTAAAAAACTTGGCGGTAATATGGGTATCGGTCATACACGTTGGGCAACTCACGGCGAGCCGTCAGACGTAAATGCTCACCCTCATCTTTCACAATCAGGCCGTTTTGCCGTTGTTCATAACGGTATTATCGAAAACTACATTTCATTAAAGAAAAAACTTGAAAGCAAAGGTTTTGAATTTATTTCTGAAACAGATACAGAAGTTATCGCTCACCTTTTTGAATATTACTACAAAGGTGACATAATGGATACAATGATTAAGGTTATCAACAGAGTTGAGGGTTCATATGCTCTTGGCGTACTTTGCGTTGACTACCCTGACCAATTTATCGCAGTAAGAAAAGCAAGTCCTATGATTGTCGGTCTTGGTGACGAAGAAAACTTTATCGCATCGGACGTTACTGCAATTTTAAAGCACACAAGAGATATTTACTACCTTGAAGATAACGAAATCGTTGTACTTAAAAAGGACAGCGTAAAGGTTTACAATACAGATAAAGAAGAAGTTAAAAAAGAAAAGTTCACGGTTGATTGGGACGTAAGTGCGGCTGAAAAAGGCGGCTATGAACACTTTATGATGAAAGAAATCGAAGAACAGCCAAAAGCTATCAGAGATACCATCAGTCCGAGAATTAAGGACGGCAAAATCGTTCTTGACGATATTTCTCTTACAGAAGAAGATATTAAGAATATCAATAAAATTTATATCGTTGCATGCGGCAGTGCATACCATGTAGGCGTTGTAGGCAAGTATGTAATCGAAAAAATGTGCCGTATTCCTGTTGAAGTACAGGTTGCGTCAGAGTTCCGTTACTGCGACCCTATCGTTGGCAAAGACGACCTTGTAATTGTAATCAGCCAGTCAGGCGAAACAGCCGATACAAAAGCCGCTCTTGAAGAGGCGAAAGCTCGCGGCGCAAGAGTGCTTTCAATCGTAAACGTTGTCGGCAGTGCCATTGCAAAAGCGTCTGATGATGTTATTTATACATGGGCAGGTCCTGAAATCGCCGTTGCAACAACTAAGGCCTACAGTACACAACTTACTGTTATATACCTTATCGCCGCATATATGGCTGATAAATTAGGTAAAATTTCTAAAGAAGAATATGCTGACTTTATTAAAGAAATTGAGTCACTTCCGGATAAGGTTGCTGAAATTCTTAAATCTAAAGAAGATGTTCAGTATCTTGCCTCAAAGTTCTATAATTGCCATTCAATATTCTTTATCGGCAGAAACCTTGACTATGCAGTATCTCTTGAAGGCTCACTAAAGCTAAAGGAAATATCATATATTCACAGTGAAGCATACGCCGCAGGTGAATTAAAACACGGTACAATCTCACTTATTGAGGACGGTACACTTGTTGTAGCGCTTGCAACAGGCAAGAATTTGTTTGATAAAACAGTTTCAAATGTTAAGGAAGTTAAAGCAAGAGGTGCGATTGTTATGGGCGTAACAACCGAAGAACATGAACATATGGACGACGTTGCTGACTATACTGTAAAAATCCCTGCAACGCACGAAATGTTACTTCCGTCACTTACAGTTATTCCGTTGCAGTTATTCGGTTACTATGTTGCATCATTAAAGGGCTGCGACATTGATAAGCCGAGAAACCTTGCAAAATCGGTTACTGTTGAATAATCCTGACAGAAATATTTTTTGTGGTATAATAATAATTGATAGAGTGCCTGACAGGCTTTGAATGTCAGACACTCTGTTTTTTTATTTATATTTAATTTGATGAGACGGTTTTATGACGAACAGAAATAATCTTTTTTATGACGCTGTTAATACAGTCGCTCACAATCACGTTAATTGCGCCTGCAATAACGCTTATCGCAACATTTATCCACAGTTTTGCGGGACGTCGAGGCACCGTACTCTCTCTATACGGGCGGCCGATGACCGCCACTACAAATATGCTATGACACCACACATACTTTCTTCGTAGGGGCGATCATTGGTCGCCCCTTAATTCGTATTTTACTTACCCCCTCAGTCGTTTCAACGACAGCTCCCCTCAAGCAAAAAGCCTCTCCTTGAGGAGAGGTGGCACGCAGTGACGGAGTGGTGGTTATCGTGACACCGAGGCATCGTACTCTCTCTATACGGGCGGCCGATGACCACCCCTACAAATATGCTATGACACCACACATACTTTCTTCGTAGGGGCAATCATTGGTCGCCCCTTTAATTCGTATTTTACTTACTCAGTCGTTTCACGACAGCTCCCCTCAAGGGGCGCCACTGTAGTGGCAGCCACTCATCATTTTGCATAAATAAAAAAAAGTTATTCTATTCTAAATTTTGCAAGTTGCATATTGACAAAACTTTATTTAGTGGTATAATTAAAGCATAGAAAACAGTTAGTTAAGACAACTAACCCCATAGATTGAGCGAAGATAAGACAAGGGTGTTTTATATTTTTAAATATAAAATGCCCTTTTTTCGTAAGATACTTATTGTTAGCTCAGCAAAACATTTTGATTGTACTTTTATTATATATGTGCATCAATAATTTCAGGAGGTATTATTATGGAAAACGGAAATGTAGCAGAAATTTTCGGTGAGAAGGTTTTTAATCTTCCTACTATGAAGGCAAGATTGCCTAAGGATATTTACAAATCATTGCTAAAGACTATCAATGACGGTTCAAAACTTGATATATCCGTTGCGGAAGTTGTTGCAAATGCAATGAAGGACTGGGCACTTGAAAACGGTTGTACTCACTACACTCACTGGTTCCAGCCAATGACAGGTCTTACAGCCGAAAAGCATGACTCTTTCATTCAGCCTACAGATGACAGAACTGTCATTATGGAATTCTCAGGCAAAGAGCTTGTTATGGGTGAGCCGGATGCGTCTTCTTTCCCATCAGGCGGACTTAGAGCAACATTTGAGGCAAGAGGTTATACAGCTTGGGACCCGACATCATTTGCATTCATTAAGGATCACTCATTGTACATTCCTACATCATTCGTTTCGTATACAGGTGAAGTTCTTGATAAGAAAACTCCTCTACTTCGCAGTGAGGCTGCAATCGACAAGGCTGCAAGAAGAGTTTTGGCTCTATTCGGTAAATTCCCTAAGAGAGTTGTTTCATATGTCGGTCCTGAACAGGAATATTTCCTTGTTGACAAAAAGCTTAGAAATAAGCGTAAGGACTTACTTTTAACAGGCAGAACTCTATTTGGTGCAAAGCCTGCAAAGGGTCAGGAAATGGATGATCACTATTTCGGTCAAATTAAAGAAAGAGTTGCAGCTTTCATGCAGGAAGTTGACGAAGAACTTTGGAAACTTGGCGTACTTGCTAAGACAAAGCATAATGAAGTTGCTCCTGCTCAGCACGAAATCGCACCTATTTTCTCAACAACAAACATTTCTTCAGATCACAACCAGCTTACTATGGAAGTTCTGAAGAAAGTTGCCGACCATCACGGTCTATACTGCCTACTACATGAAAAGCCATATGAAGGTATCAACGGTTCAGGTAAACACAATAACTGGTCAATCGGTACATCAGACGGCGAACTTCTTCTAAAGCCGGGTAAAAAACCTGAAGAAAACGTTCAGTTCCTATTGTTCCTTGCAGCAGTTATCAAGGCTGTTGACGATTATGCCGATTTACTTAGAGTATCTGTTGCAACAGCAGGTAATGACCACAGACTTGGTGCAAACGAGGCACCTCCTGCTATTATTTCAATGTATCTTGGTGACCAGCTTGCAGCAGTTGTTGACCAGCTAAAGAGCGGTAAGGGTGTTAAGTATGAGGCAGGTAAGCTAATCGAAACAGGTGTTGAATCACTTCCTGATATTGAAAAAGACACAACAGACAGAAACAGAACTTCCCCATTTGCATTTACAGGTAACAGATTTGAATTCCGTGCTCCGGGTTCAAGACAGTCAATCGCAGGTATCAATATCGTTATCAATGCAATCGTTTCCGAAACACTTACAGAAATCGCAGATCAACTTGATGGTAGCAAGGACATTTCAAAAGATGCTCTTGAACTTGCAATCAAGATTTTCAAAGATCACGAAAGAATTATCTTCAACGGTAACGGTTACAGTGATGAATGGGTTGCAGAGGCTGAAAAGAGAGGTCTATATAACTTAAAGACAACTCCTGACGCTATGCCTTACTTCGTAACTCAGAAGTCAATCGACTTGTTCACAAAGCAAGAAGTATTTACTGATGTAGAAGTTAAGACAAGAGGCGAAATCATGATGGAGGATTACAACAATACACTTCATTTTGAAATGCTTACAATGCTTGAAATGGCTAAACAGGAAATTCTTCCTGCTTGCCTAAAATATACAAAGTTCGTTACAGACGATATTGCTTCAAAGAAAGCACTTGGTCTTGACGCTCCTAAGGAACTTGAAAAGGCTCAAAGACTTACAGAGCTTACAGAGGATCTTATGATTAAGATTGATACTCTTGACGCCGCTACAGACGTTCCTGACGTTGACGTATACGCAGTGGGTATGTATTATAAGGATACTGTTCTTCCTGCTATGGACGCACTTCGTGAAACAGCCGATACTCTTGAAACAATCGTTGCAAAAGAATACTGGCCGTTCCCAACATACACAGATTTACTTTATCTTGTATAATCTAAAGAAACTTCTTTCTTTGTTATAAATATAGTAGCAACAAAAAATCCGATGGAACAAACCATCGGATTTTTTGATATTTATATATATTTTATATTTCTCTGTACTTTGCCTGACCTATTTCGTAAAGGTCGTTACCCTCGCAATCTATAAGCACGACTGCCGGGAAATCTTCAACTTCAAGTTTTCTGATTGCCTCCGTACCCAAATCGTCATATGCGACAACTTCGGCTTTTTTTATCGATTGTGCAATCAATGCACCCGCACCGCCGATTGCGCCAAGATACACAACTGTATTACGTTTCATTGCGTCAACAACTTCTTTGCTTCTTGCACCCTTGCCTATCATACAGCCAAGTCCGTTATCTAAAAGCATCGGCGTGTACGCGTCCATTCTGCCGGCTGTAGTCGGTCCGCAAGAGCCGATAACTTCGCCGGGTTTTGCAGGACATGGACCTGCATAATAAATCACGTTGTCGGTCAAATCTATCGGGAACGGTATTCCGTTTTTGAAATTTGTCGTCATTCTTTCGTGTGCCGCGTCACGCGCGGTGTATATTGTGCCTGTTATAAGCACGCTGTCGCCTGCTTTCAGGTCTTTAATTTTATCCTTTGTAAATGGTGTTGTGAGTCGTTTTTCCATTTATTCTCCCTCCACTAAAAAATCTTCTACACTTTTTAAAATATAGTTCGCCCCAAGTTTTTCAAAATAACCTCTTGCTCTCTCGCCTTGTATTCCCGTAAGCACCGCACAAAAGTCAGCACCCATCGCCTGTGCCGCCAGAATATCCGCACCTGCGTCGCCGACAACAAGTGTAGTCTTTATTTTCGCTTTATCATAATCGCCGTCAACAATGCGTTTATTGCTGTAATCAGTGCCGTAAAGTGCCTTTAGGAACATATATGGGTGCGGCTTTGTAAGTGCATTGTTGTTAAGCTCTTTTTCAGCCTCGACAACATTATCATAATTACAAAGTCCGTTTTGTGCAAAATACTGCTTTATCCCCCAATTTTCAATCGGCGGCAGCATTTCTATATACGGTCTGCCTGTACCTGTACACACGCGTTTATTTCGGCTTAAAAGACTCATTATTGCAATAAGCTTATTCTTATCGACAATCGGTTCTTCCTTATATAAAAGCCCCGTTTTGCCCGTATTAATCGGTATATAGCCAAAAGTCTTTTCAAACAGTTCATCACCAAGAAACCACGTCTGAAATATATCTCGCATAGTCGTCCACATAGTTCCGTTGCGTTTCAGCCATTCATAATCAAAACCTGTTTTTTCGGCACATTTAATTGCAAGATTATCGTATTCATCAATAATATTGTCTGACAATGACCTTGCATATTCAAGCACTTTGTCAAAATAATTCCAATCAGTTTTTCCGTTGCATATCCATGCTATAAGCACCGTCACATAACCTAAATCCCAATTTGAATTAACGCCCTTGCCTTTTAAAACGCTTATCAGCTCATCGTCTGAAAAAACGCGGCTTCGGATTTTTGAAATATTTTGCATACACTCTGCGGCATTAATTTTTTGACCGCTGTTGTAATTCAGATATTCCCAGACAGTGAGTGCCGCACAATTCCAATAATTCTGTTCACTTGTTATAACACCGTCCATATCAAATATAACGGTATCGTATTTATCAAGAAATTTTGCGAGTTTCATATTTTTAATACTTTGTTCCTTTCAGATTTTATCTGTTTTCAGAAATAGGGACACTAAATTTTAGTGTCCCTATTTAGTGTCCCTAATATTATTCTATTACCCAATCAATTTTTCCGGCTACACCGCTTGTTTTGCCCTTGCGGCTTTCAGATACTTCAAATACCTTATTCAAAGCACTTCCGAAACTACGGTATATTGCCTCCCAAATATGATGTCCGTTATGACCTTTTACAAGGTCAATATGAAGTGTACACATAGCCCCCTGTGCAAAGCCTTCAAGGAATGTTTCCAAATCCTCCGTATCCATTCCCTCGACTTTTTCACTAAGCTCAATACCGTGATAATCAATATCGCAATATGCTCTTGATTCAAAACTCAACGCACATTCCGCTTTTGCCTCGTCTATAATACCGACTGCGTCACCGAAACCTCTCGCACCGTCTGTACGGTCGATATATTCCTTTGCCGCCTTACCAAGTGCAATACCTAAATCTTCACATATAACGTGTGTCAAAACAAATTCATCAAGCTTTAAGTCAACATCAATATTGACCTCACCGCGCCATGCAATATGCTCAATCATATGATTTAAAAACGGTATAGGTGTCTTTATGTACTTTCTGTAATCCTTTTTAAGCGGTGCAAAATCAAGCACAACGTTCATTTCGGATTCGGTTGTTTTTCGGGTAACTTTTATCTTTTCCATTACTTTCTTTCCTTTACTGCCAAACCATGCGTGTCAAATCCTTCGACCTTTGCAAATCTGTAAGCGTAATCTCTTACATTTTCAAAACCGTCTTTTGACGCATAGCCTACTGATGAACGCTTTAAGAAGTCTTGAACACTTACTGATGAATAAGTCTTTGCAAAACCGCCTGTCGGCAAGATTGCGTTAGGACCTAAAACGAAGTTACAAAGTGTTACAGGTGTGTAATCGCCAAGAAGAATTTCACCTGCATTCTTAATCTTAGGAAGTGTATCAAAAGGCTTTTCTGTCATAACTTCCATATGTTCAGGTGCGTATTCGTTTACGAAATCGATTGATTCGTCAAGCGAATTTGTAAGAATTACACCGCCGTATGTTGTAAGGTTTGTTTCTATAAATTCTTTTCTCTTCGGAGAAATCTTTTCAAGCTGTCTGTTTACAATCGGAACAACCTTTTCAACAAGTTCCTTTGAGTGAGTAACAAGAAGTGCGGCACTGTCAGGGCCGTGTTCAGCCTCAATCATCCAGTCAAGAGCAACCTTTTCAGGGTCAGCCTTTTCATCTGCAAGAACAATAATTTCACTCGGACCTGCCGGCAAACCTGCGTCAATATGGTTTGCAAGAACTCTCTTTGCGGCAGTTGCATAACTGTTACCCGGACCAATAATTTTATGACACTTAGGAATTGTTTCAGTACCGTATGCAACGGCTGCAACGGCTTGAATACCGCCTACTTTATATATTTCAGTGATACCGATTATCTTTGCCGCAGCCAAAATAGCGTCGTCAACTTCACCCTTTTCATTCGGAGGTGTTACAACAACAATCTTAGGAACTTTCGCAACAACTGCCGGTATACCAAGCATACACAAAACTGATGGGAATGAACCCTTACCGTGAGGAACATACAGACATACGTCAACTATTGGAGTAGTCTTTTCGCCTACCATAAGTCCGTCATCGACCATAGTAAACCACATTTCCTCCGGAAGTTGCTTTTCATGGAAATCGTATATGTTCTTATAAGCATATTCAATAGCCTCTCTTGTTTCCTTATCAAGGTTATTGTAGCCTGCCTCTATCTCTTCAGGTGTTACTTTCATTTTATCAGCAGTAAGCTGTACACGGTCAAACTTTGCAGTATATTCCAATACTGCCTCGTCACCACGTGCCTTGACATCATCAGAAACTTCTTTGGCAACTTTCATTTGTTCTGTAATATCAAGCTCTGCACGTTTCATTATGAAATCATACTGCTCTTTTGTCATTTTTGAAAGTTCATAAATATTCGGGTTCATTGTCTTCCTCCTAAGTTTATTTGTTCAAGAAATCTTTCATCTTTTCTGCAAAAGATTTCTTTTGTTTATAATTTTTATCTTCTTCAAATTCACGCAAAAGTTCTTTTTGCTTTGAATTAAGGTTTCTCGGCACTTCTACGTTTACGGTAACGTATTGGTCGCCTCTTACCTTACTTCTGATTGACGGAATACCTCTGCCCTTCATTCTGAATTTTGAACCTGTCTGAGTTCCCTCAGGGATTTTCAGCTCAACAGGGCCGTCAAGTGTAGGTACTTGTACGGTTGCACCCAAAGCAGCCTGTACAAATGATATAGGCATATCTATAAATACATTTGTTCCCTCACGTTTAAACATCTGATGCGGATGTACTCTTATTGTAAGAAGTAAGTCGCCGTTAGGACCGCCTTTATCGCCGGCCTCGCCTTTACCCGAAAGTTGAATTGTCTGACCGTCATCAATACCTGCCGGAATATCAACTTCTATCTTCTTCGACTTTCTTACCTTACCTGTACCGCGACAGTCCGGACAAGGATCTTTTACAATCTTACCTTCACCGTGACAGTGCGGACAAGTCGTAACGTTAGTCATATAACCCAGTACAGTTCTTTGTTGTGTACGGATTTGACCTGTTCCGTGACAATGCTGACAAGTTTGTGCAGTCGTACCCCTTTTAGCACCGCTGCCGCCGCAAGTTTCACATTTTTCCTGTGCCTGTATACTCATTTCTCTGTGACAGCCGAATGCCGCTTCTTCAAAAGTTAGATCAATAATCTTACGAATATCAGCACCGCGTTTTGGTCCGTTTCTTCTTTGACCGCCGCCGAATCCTCCGAAACCGCCTCCGAAGAAATCGCCGAATATATCGCCAAAGTCAAAACCGCCGCCGTTAAAGCCACCGCCGCCCGCTCCGAAGTTCGGGTCAACACCTGCGTGTCCGAATTGGTCGTATTTACTTTTCTTTTCAGGGTCAGAAAGCACTTGATAAGCCTCGTTTACCTCCTTAAACTTTTTCTCCGCCTCTTTATTGTTCGGATTAAGGTCAGGATGGTATTTCTTACTCATCTTTCTGAATGCCTTTTTTATTTCATCATCAGAAGCACCCTTTGAAACTCCGAGCACCTCATAATAATCTCTTTTTTCAGCCAATTTTTTCACCTACCTATGATATTATACTACAATATTTTAGTTTTGTAAAGTGTTAATACAAAGGCTCTGTTAAAAGCCTTAAAAGGACGGACATTTGTCCGTCCTTTTAGCGTTTTCATTATTATTGTTGATTGTTATCGTCGTTGTCAACTTCTCTGTAATCAGCCTCATAAACACCGTCATCATTTGGTGCACCCTGTTGTGCATTAGGATCACCCTGCGGATTAGCTTGCTGATACATTTGCTGTGCAACTGCGTAGAACTTTTCTTGAAGTTCGTCTGTAGCCGCCTTAATAGCTGCCGAGTCTGTACCCTTTAGAGCCTCTTTAACCTTGTTTACTTCAGTTTCAACCATTGACTTTGTATTATCGTCAATCTTATCACCTGCATCTTTAACAGCCTTTTCACATTGATATACAAGTGATTCTGCGTTGTTTCTGATTTCAACTTCTTCTTTACGCTTTTTATCTTCTTCAGCGTACTTTTCAGCTTCTTTAACAGCTCTGTCAATATCTTCGTCACTTAGGTTAGAAGATGCTGTAATAGTAATCTTCTGTTCGTTGCCTGTGCCAAGGTCTTTAGCACTTACGTTTACGATACCGTTTGCGTCAATATCGAATGTAACTTCAATCTGTGGCACACCTCTCGGAGCAGGAGCAATTCCTGTTAGATTGAAACGTCCCAAAGTCTTGTTGTACTGAGCCATTTCTCTTTCACCTTGAAGAACGTGTACTTCAACAGAAGTTTGACCGTCTGCGGCAGTTGAGAATATTTGTGATTTGTTTGTAGGGATTGTTGTATTTCTTTCGATAAGCTTTGTAAATACACCACCCATTGTTTCGATACCAAGTGAAAGCGGTGTAACATCAAGTAGAAGAACGCCTGTTTCTTCACCGCCAAGTACACCTGCCTGTCTTGCAGCACCTACTGCAACACATTCGTCAGGGTTGATACCCTTATTAGGCTCTTTGCCCATTTCTTTCTTAACAGCCTCTTGTACAGCAGGAATTCTTGAAGAACCGCCGACAAGAAGGACTTCATCGATTTGTGATGCGTTAAGACCTGCGTCATTCATAGCGTTTCTGATACATGTAAGTGTTCTTGCTACAAGGTCAGCTGTAAGTTCATCAAACTTAGCTTTTGTAAGTGTAATATCCATATGCTTTGGACCTGTTGCGTCAGCTGTGATGAATGGAAGATTAATGTTTGAAGTTGTTGTTGTCGAAAGTTCAATCTTTGACTTTTCAGCAGCCTCTTTTAATCTTTGCATAGCCATCTTATCTGTTGAAAGGTCTACGCCCTCTGTTTTCTTAAATTCGTCAAGCAAGTAGTTGATAATTGCCTGGTCGAAATCGTCACCGCCAAGGTGAGTATCACCGTTTGTTGAAAGAACTTCAAATACGCCGTCATCAATATCAAGGATAGATACATCGAATGTACCGCCGCCAAGGTCGTATACCATTACTTTCTTACCTGTGTCGCTTACGCCGTATGCAAGAGCTGCGGCAGTAGGCTCGTTGATAATTCTCAAAACTTCAAGACCTGCAATCTTACCTGCGTCCTTTGTAGCCTGACGCTGTGAGTCGTTGAAGTAAGCAGGAACTGTGATAACAGCCTGTGTTACAGTTTCACCAAGATAGCTTTCTGCATCTTGCTTTAACTTTGTAAGAATCATTGCCGAGATTTCTTGTGGTGTATAAGCTTTACCGTCGATTGTAACTTTTTCGCTTGTACCCATTTTTCTCTTAATTGACATAATTGTTCTGTCAGCATTTGTTACGGCTTGACGCTTTGCAACCTGACCTACAATTCTTTCACCGTCTTTTTGGAATGCAACAACTGAAGGAGTTGTTCTTGCACCTTCGCTATTAGTGATAACATTAGGGTTACCGCCTTCCATAACAGCCACACAACTGTTTGTTGTACCTAAGTCTATACCTATAATCTTTCCCATTTTTAATTCCTCCTAATTTATAATTAATTTGCTACTTTTACCATACTGTGTCTGACTACTCGGCCGTCCTTATATATGTAGCCTTTCATCAAATCCTCGACAACCGTATTGTCATCGATTGTTTCATCTTCAATGTGCATAACCGCATTATGAAGATTAGGGTCAAATTGTTCACCCTCTGCCTTAATCGGCGTAACGCCCAACTTTGAAAGTGTTTCATTGAACTGTTTTAAAACCATTTCAATACCGTCTTTCATTTTTTGACCGTCCTCCGACTGAACTTCAGTCGCAAGCGCTCTTTCAAGGTTGTCGCCTATCGAAAGAATTGCACCGACCGTATCAATTACCGCGTCACCGTAACGCATATCTTTTTCACGCTGCGAACGCTTTTGGTAGTTGTCATATTCGGCATACAGACGCATATATTTATCAGTCTGTTCTTTCAGCTTTTCTTCAAGGACTTCCTCGTTTGACTTTTCTGCCTCTTTAGGTTCAGCCGTTTTTTCTGTTTCTTTATCTAATGTCTCCTCATTGACTTCCTCATTCTTCTTAGCCATCTGATTACCCCTTTCTCTACTCATCACTTATATATTCGTTGAGTATTTTATCTATTTCATTTGAAATAAGGTCAAGGCTTGCAAAAACCTTTGAATAATTCATTCGTTTAGGTCCGATAACTCCGATTTTTCCGGCTTTTTTATTGCCAAGTGAATAATTGATAGTTACCAATGAGCAATCCTGCAATATTTCAAAATCGTTTTCTTTACCGATTTTAGCCTCAATTCCGTCAGCGTCGCTTGAGGCAACAAGCTTTTTCAAATTTTCTTTGTCATCAAGGAAAGTAAATATCTTTTCCGCTTTTTCAACATCGTTGTATTCGGGATATTTCAATATTGACTTTGCATTGTTGACATATATTTCTGTTTCACCGCTGTCCGTTATCGTTTCATACACAAAGTGCATTATATCAATCAAAACTTTCGGATGAAGTGAAAGTCTGTTTTCAATATCTTTTTGAATATCCTGTATCTTATCAAACGTTATCTCTCCGGCTTTAAGTCCGGCAAGATGTTCGTTTAATATATTTGCAAGTGACATACACGTTGCACTGTCAATGTCGATATTCATTACCTTGTTTCTTACAGTTCTTGTTACAACAATAAGCATTACCGTTTGCGTGGCAATCGGCACAAGGTCAATCTTGTTAATTTCAAATTCCTGCTCCTTAGGCGCTGTAACAACCGTTGTATATTCGGTAAGATTTGACGCTATTGCACCGGCATATCTAATCAGCTTTTCAAGCTGACTGACACGCGTTTCAAGTACGCTTTGCAGCTGTGCAACTGCCTCCATACCTATCTTATACTTCCGCATTAGCGAATTAACGTAAAATCTGTATCCCTCATCTGACGGAATACGTCCCGCCGAAGTATGCGGTTGTATCAGATAACCCATTTCTTCAAGGTCTGCCATTTCATTACGGATTGTCGCGCTGGACAAACCCAAGTTTTCCTTTTTTGAAATCGACCTTGAACCGACAGGTTCAGCAGTGCCTATATATTCATCAATGATTGCTTGCAGGATTTTTCTTTTTCTGTCGTTCAAATCCATATACAAACATTCCTTTCTATCTTTAAACAAGATGTCATATAAGCATTTTCTTGTTAGCACTCATACACCTTGAGTGCTAACAATTATAAGATACCACTATTATACCCGATTGTCAAGTGATTAATATAACTTTTCATAAAATGTTCATAAATTATCCCATATTGCCAAATTTCTTATACAAACTCGCACAAAATCGAGTTTGACACGTTAATCCCGTCCAATGTAAGACTGTATCTTCCGTCAATATATTGCATAAGTCCGAGCTTTATAAATTTATCAAATTCACTAGCGAATACATCATTTATATCCTTGCCGAAACGCGACTTAAAATCAGTTTCGCTCACTCCCCTGTTCATACGAAGTCCGGTAATCATAAATTCTGCTATCTTATCATTTTCGGTCAATTCAATTACTTCCTTTTCCGCACCGCCGATATATTCGTTTATGTCGGACGTGTTGTAAAAACGGCAGTTTCCGATATATGAATGTGCCGCCGTACCTAAGCCGATATACTCCTCACCTGTCCAATACTTCACGTTATGCCTGCACTCGTATCCGTCCTTTGCGAAATTCGATATTTCATATTGCTTAAAGCCGTTCTTACTGAGAAAATCGACTGTATACATATACATTTCTCTGTCAGTATCTTCATTCGGAATATCAAGCAGTCCTTTTGAATATTCCTTTTCAATAGGTGTTCCGTCCTCTATTATAAGACTGTATGCCGATATATGCTTTACAGGCAAGCTGACAGCTGTGTTTAAAGTATTTTTTAAGCTCTCAAATGTCTGTGACGGAAGTGCGGTCATAATGTCAAGATTTATATTTTGAAAACCCATTTTATCTAAATGACAAATTGTATTATATGCCGTCTTTGCGTCGTGTATTCTTCCGATTTTTTTCAGTTCATCATCATTGAACGATTGTACACCTACGCTTATGCGATTTATACCGCCGTTTAACATTGCTTTAATTTTATCATCATCTATTGTTCCCGGATTTGCCTCTGTCGTAAATTCGCAGTCACTTGCAGCGTCAAATACATCAAAACACATTTTCGTAACTTCTTCGATTTGTTTCGGTGTTAAAATTGACGGTGTACCGCCGCCGATAAATATCGTATCAATTTTTTCTCCCCTGTATTGTTCCGCCTCACGCTTTAGCGCGTCAACGTATTTGTCCGCCGTATCCTCCATACACGGAAATGATACAAAATCACAATACTTGCATTTTTGTTTGCAAAACGGTATGTGAATATAAAGTCCTTTCATAAGTCACCTCAATAAAAAAAGGACTTAACAGTCCTTTTTTATTCAATTCAATATTAATGTTCGTGTCCGCAGTCGCAGTCGTCATCGTCACAATCGCAATCAAACTCAAGTTCGATTTCTTCGTGACAGTTCGGACATACGATAGCGTTATCATCGTCAATCATATCAAAATCAATCATAACGTCTTCACCGCAGTTCGGACATTGAATTTCAAAATAATCATTTCCGTCACTGTCGTAATCATCGTCATCATAATCGTCGATATAATCATCGTCGTCATCGTCATCATAATCGTCATACTCATCGTCACCGTACAAATCGTCGGCAATTTCAAGTACACAATCATCAAGCTCGTCAACAACATCTTCAACATCATCAACTCTTGAGTTTAATTCTTCAATAGTATCAGCCATTTCAGACATAACATCAAGCAATTTGATAATAAGCTTACCTTCGTCACTCTTTGGGCTAAGGTCAAGACCGTCTGCATAACCCTTTAGATATGAAACTTTTTTAATTAAATCTTCCATAATTAATCTCCTTTCATTCAAAAGGCTGAAAGAAAATTGTTCACAACACAAAATAAGTGCCGTGTGCGATTTTATTCAGACTTATTTTACTCTTTCCATGTATTCGCCTGTTCTTGTGTCTACTCTGATAACTTCGTTCATATCAACGAATAGAGGTACTTGAATTGTAGCACCTGTTTCAAGAGTAGCAGGCTTTGTAGCGTTTGTAGATGTGTTACCTGCGAAACCAGGTTCTGTATCAACAACTTCAAGTTCAACGAATGTAGGCGGTTCAACACCGAATACGTTACCCTTGTAAGACATAACCTTACATACGTCATTTTCCTTAACGAACTTCATTTGTTCTTCGATTTCTGACTTAGCAATGTCAAGCATATCGAATGTTTCGTTGTCCATAAAATGATAGAAATCGTCATCACCGTATGAATAAGCCATATCCTTTCTGTCGATATGAGCTTCTTCAAACTTTTCTGTAGGTCTGAATGTCTTTTCAACGACACCGCCGCTGATTATGTTCTTAAGCTTTGTTCTTACGAAAGCAGCACCCTTACCAGGCTTAACGTGCTGAAATTCTACGATTTGAAATACATTACCTTCGTGTTCAAAGGTTCTGCCATTTCTAAATTCACCAGCTGTAATCATAAATTAATCCTCCTGAATCTTTTGTAATTTAATATTAATAATTATATTTTAATATATTTTGTCTAAAAAATCAAGTATTTATTAGTTTTTTTTCCTTTTTATTATTACAGGTTTAAAACTTGTAAATTAATAAAATGATATTAGCGTACTATCGCCGTTCTGCTATCGGCATCCCAATCTACGTCATATCCCATATTTTCCGAAAGGAAACGTAGCGGTACCATTGTTTTATCATTTATCAATCTTGCAGGCACGTCCATTTTAGCGGGTTTATTATTTATTCTTGCGTTGACGTTATCTATTGAAAATGTTATTTCTTTATCACCAAGCGTCGCAGTTGCTGTTTTCGTTTTTCCGTCCCATTCAACATCTGCTCCCATTTGCTCGAACAAAAACCTCATAGGCACAAGCGTGCTGCCGTCCTCGATAACCGGCGGTACGTCAAAGCCGAGAATATTACCGTTAAACTCAATATAAGGCGTATCCGACGGGCATTTTTCATTTAATACATCTTCAATATCTGCCATATCATATTCTATTAATCTTTTTCTTGTCTGTAAAACAAGTTTATCTTTCCACAAAGTACAATTAAAAATATGTTCATCATCACTGTCTGCAGGGATTGCTATATCAACAGAATATACACCGTCACGAGATATTCTGAATGTATCAACATTATCATATTGTGTTTCAACATAGATATTACCCTTTGCTTTATAGTAACATGTTATAGGTCTTTCTTGCACAACTTTAATTAAATCCGACTTATTTTTTTCTATGAACATATCTTTTACTTCAAATCTGTAATCACTTGCATTAAAATTTACCAACTCTCCTTGAAATACAAGATAATTTCTGCCATTGCTTTGTGGCATACTACTCCTTTCATTATCAATTTGCCAATCAATTGCATCATAAGAATAGTAAATAGTATTTTTACTTTCAAATTCTTGTGGTCCTAATTGTGTGTATTCCTGTGTTTCAATATAATAAATACCGTCTATATATTCAAAATCGGTTAACGGTTTATCCAACTGAAATTCGCTTACCAAATTAAAATTTTCATCAAATGTATATATTGGTTTAATTATCGGACCATGTGTTCTTGTCATTTTATCTATAATTATAGAAGGGGTGAAAATTTCATCATATACAATATATTTATCCCCATAATGCTTAATGTTTGTCACATACTGGTGGCGAATTTTTCTACGTACCTCATAGCTAAGATCCATATCACTCCACTCTACCAAATCATCGGATTTTGTAAATTTAGTATCAAAGAGAGAGCATTGTATAAATTCAGTACCCGTCCACCAAAAGAAGTTCCCTTCTTGATTTGACAGAACATGTATATTATGGTAGTCAAAATAAGCATCTCTAATCTTATCATAACTATTTGCTTTTAAAACTACTGTTTCTGCATTGGCACTTAATGTTGTTGATAATAAAACAATAAATAATAATCCTATCATAAACTTTTTCATTCTTTTATCCTCCCCACAATACAAAAAGGGTGCAAAGTCTTATTTGTTGTCAAAGACTTTACACCCTTTAATAAATCATTATGTCCTATGCTGTTTTGTTTAATTCAGCCTTTAACTGATTGATTTTACTGTCTATTTTATCAGTTGTTATTAATATATTTACATTATAACATATATTTTTCAAACTGTAAATACTTTGTCAGTTAAAAACTGCAAGATACATTATCTCGTGCAATGCGATTGGATATATTCGTCAAGTATTTTTGCCGCAAGACCGACTTTATCTTCGCAAGTGCGTTTCTTATAATATTCTTCTGTTCTCTTTGACGGAACGGGACTGTTATCTTTTCCGTCAAGTCCTAAAAGTTCTCGGCATATAATAGAGCCTGTTTCCGCTTTAAATTGATTTGCGAGTTCCTGTACAAGTGCGTAGGTATCTTTTTTACCCTCATAATCTTTCGCGTCGTCATATCCGTACAAAATTCCGATAACCATAAACATTCCCGTTACAGCACCGCAAACTTCTCTCATTCTGCCCATTCCGCCGCCGAATGATGACGCAAGTCTCAGTGCCGTCTTTTTATCCATTTCCATCAAGTCGCTAAACGCCGCCACCATTGCCTGTGAGCAGTTGTATCCCTCTTTAAATGCCTGTCTGGCAAGTTCTTCTCTTTTGTTCATATTAATCACCTTACGTTTTTATTTTAATTATACCACACCTGTCAACAAAAAAACTGCGAGCAACAATACCCGCAGTTTTTCACATTATTCAGCTGTTAATCTTTCATATTCAGCCTGTGTAATCGGCATTACAGTACCGTGACGATATGTACCGTCAAACGAGAAGTCTGAATCTGCCGTAAATTCACCCTTTGTAATATCGGTTGTTACAAAAGGCTTATAGCCCTTACTCTTTGAGAAGTAGTCAAGAAGTAAGCACCATTCATTTTTACCGTTTAATTTATAAATTGTAGGACCTTCATAACCTGTCATACTACTCAAATTATAGTTTGCAACATCTTTCCAATCACCGCTTAGAGATGTACACTCCTGCATTGTGATACTTGATTTTGCCTCATTCTTTGTAAATCTGTAATATGTACCCTCATGGTCGATAATAGTTGTATCAATAACCGCGTTAGGCTCTTCTATATACAATTCAGGAGCAGAGAATGTCTTGAAGTCCTTTGTATAACTTCTGTAAATTCTGTACTTTTGATAGCTGTCATCGCTTACAACCGATGCCCAGAATACCATATATTCATCCTTTTCAGGATCATAGCAAGCCTCCGGCGCCCATGTACAACCGGCATTGTCATTATTAATCTTTACAAGGCTTGCCTCGCTCCAATTAACAAGGTCACTGCTTTCCCATACAACAATGCTCTTTGAGCCTTGCTGTGCGGCGGCTGTCCAGTTATTCTTTAAGTTATAGACGCTTAGGTCTGTTGCGATAATAAAGAACTTACCGTCCTCACCGCGAAGAATATACGGGTCACGAACGCCCTGTGTACCGACATTACTTGTCAAATACGGTTGTTTATTATTAAGCGTTGTCCATGTCTTACCGTCTTTTGATACTGAGAAATAGATTTGTTCACGAGTTGCGTCCTCTTGTGTATCAACGAAGTGAACAAATAAGTACGCACTCATATCATCAAGGTTCTTAATATTAATTGTCTTTTCCACCTTTTTCTTTTCTGTTGTTCCGTCTGATAATGTTGCTGTTATTTTATACTTACCTACTTCAAGATTATCAAAACTGCCTGCCGCATTTGTCTGCTCTGTTCCGACTGCCGTACCGTCTGAATCAGCCAATGAAACCTTTACGGCATACTTATCTTTCGTCGAATCACAGTCACTTGCATAAACGATTTTATTTCCGTCGGCATATGCTTTGAAACTGTCAATAACCGCTGTATATCCCAATACAGTTACGTCGAATTTTCTTGTAAATTCAACACCGTCTTTTGTCATTTTTGCAGTCAAAATAGCTGTTTTTGTTTCGTCACTTCTTGTAATCTTACCTGCCGTTGTAACCACAGCAGCGTCTGAAGTTGACCATGTAACGCCATTTTGCGTAGGGATTGTAATGTCAGATGTAACAGCTGTCAAATCACCCAAATCAAGTGAATTTAAAGGATTTTCGTAAGCATAGTTATAGATTACAAAATCATCTATATAACCTGTTGCATACTCGCCAGAACCCCAGTTAGCCTTACCGATATATGCAACTGAATTTTTCCCGAGCATATCCGAAATATTAACTGTTGAATTAACACTGTTTGTTCTTGTTCCGTTTACATAAACATCCGTTACGCCGTCGGCAATCGAAATGATTACATCGTTCCATTCATTTGTGTTATACGCACCTTTTGCCGCCTCACTTCTTGTACCGGAATTATTATATCTTTCAAATGTAAGTGTGCCGTTGTTTGTCATTGCACCAAGATACTGTTCTTTTTGATATGTCTGTGCACTGCTGTTTGGTGAGGCAAAGAACCACCATGATGTTGTTGTGGTTGTCGGCTTAACCTTAAATGAAATTGTGATATTTTTCTGACCTGTCAAAAGCGAATTGCCGTTTGCGTCTGTAAGCGTAACAACCGTTCCGCTTGTTCCGTCAAACTGAATACACTTCTTATTGTCAACCGTAACAAATTTCGGTGTACCTGTTGCCTTGCCGTATGATGATGTACTTGTTAAGTCGCCGTTATCAAAATTCATATTGATAAGCTCGCCGCTTTCAGGAACCGTCGGTGCTGCGGTTGGTTCAGGAGTCGGCGTCGGTGCCGCCAACTCACTGCTGTATGATATTACATCTGCGTCAAAGTTATCATATGAAACAACTCTTCCTCTTGCACCGTTGTATGAACCTGTTAATTCAAGCGATTTAACGCTTATAGGTGTGCTTATTGTTCCTGTGTAGCTTACATCAGTCTCACCGCCTGTAAAGCTTACGCTTGCCGAACCTGTTCCGTCTATTATGATTTCTACCTTTTTATTAAGTCCCATATTGTTTGCGTACTTCTGCGATGAGGTCTGCCAACCGTTTGCACCACGCAATTTACCGTTTTTGACATCAGTTGATGTACACTGAATTACCGGTTTTTCCGAATTGGCAAGTACATCTGTACCTCCGATACGCATTTGATTAAGATTATATCCGCCGCCTGTGATTGTAAATCCTACAACCTCGTTGCCGTCTGCGTCTTTAACAGAGAATGTATTTTCCTTACCGTTCTGCTCCCAACCTGAGAACATATCGAATGTAAGTCTGAATTTATCCTTGCTTGTAAGTGACTTTGCCTCTGAAAGTTCTGCTTTTGCAGTTGCTTTAACAGGAACAAATACGTTACCGAATCTTTCAAGACCTGTTGCATATACTTGATTTCCGTCTGCCGACAAATCTCCTGCACTTGCATTAAAGATATTTGTTGAATCTTCAAAATCATCGCTCATTTCATCAATATCCGTAACGCTCGGTGCTCCGACTGCCGTTTCCTCCGACGGAGTTGCATCAACCAAAAATTCTGCGATATTTGTCATATTAGTATCGTTAGTATATCTGAAGTAACGATATGCGTTTTGATCAGCCAAATCTGTACTGCTTATTGTTGTGTACTGACCTGACGGAATTGCCGTACTTATTGTATACAAATCAGTCCATGTTATGCCATCGTTTGAAGCCTGAACTTTACCGTCCTTTGTTCTTTCAGGCATACCGTTTCCGCTTCTTGCGGCAAGTTTTACGTTGTTTACTTTAACAGTCTTGCCGAAGTCGTACATTACATAGCCGTTTTGTACGCCGTCAAAATATGTATTAAGATCGCCGTCTGCCGCTTTACGATAATCGTTAGCGTCACTCGGTGCTGTTGTGGCATTTCCCCATGAAGCCGTTCCGCTTAGAGTATACATTGTTACCTTAATATCTTTTGTAGCCTTAACGTCACCGATTGTCGCCGTTATTGTAACTGTTCCTGCTGACACGCCTGTTACTGTACCGTCTTGTGAAACAGTTGCAACTTTTTCATCACTTACGCTCCAAACAGGTGTACCCTCTGCATTTGTGTCAAGAGTATATTGTGATGTTTTGCCGACGCTCACGGTTGCCGCACCTGAAATTGTCGCATAAACAGTGATGTCATAAGTTTTTGAAGTTGTATAGTCTCCTACCTTAACCGTAACAGTTACCTTGCCCGGTTTCTTAGCCTTCAAAAGACCTGTCTGAGAAATTTCGGCAATACCGTTTTCAGTTGCGTCACTGTCAACAGACCAAGTAACATCACCTTTTAAATTTGTGCCAAGTGCAAGTTGTACCTCGTCACCGCGTTTAATTTCAACATCACTGCCTGTAATAACCGCATAATCCGTTCCAAGCTGTGAAGTAGTGTTTGTTACAGTCGCTTTCGGAGTAACTCCGTCCCATGCCATAAATTTGAATGTACAGTCTGTAAAGTCACCTGTTAGTTCTCCTGTCGGTTGGTTTACCGTAACAGCTTTTAGTAAACCGTTCTTATCATACACTGCAAAATATTGGTTATATCCGTTCAATGTTTCGCTCGGTGTATAGCTGTATTTTAGACCTGTGCTTGTAGGTTCAAAACTTGTAACCTTTGCACCTGTTTCAATCAAATATGTTGTTACTGTATTTGCTTTTAAAGTTGTAGTAAGAGTTTTTCCGTCAAGTACGGCACCGTCTTTGATTTCTGCCCACTTTTCCTTGCCTGCCATATCTGTTCTGATTTCTCTTACGTTTGTACCTACCGTATTAAATCCCGAAAGGTCAAATACATAATTAACATCAGACGAATTTGCACCGTTGTTTGCTACGATTTTAATATCGCCTGTATTTTTGTTGTATGCGGCAAGTGTGTTTGCCGATGAGGCGATAATTGTATCACCCGGATTTATGTACTTTGTAAATTGACCGTATGTGTAATACTTATTTGTAAGTACCAATTCTTCGTTATCATGGTCTGCCATACCTACGCCCCATACACTGCCTGTGTATGCCAAAGAATTGTTAGCCTCCGTCTTGTTTCCGCTCGTCGGGTCTACGAATTTTGAGTCCTTATGGAAGTCCACTATATCCCACATTACCCATGCGGACGGTTGCATACCGTTCATATCTTCGATAATCATACTTGCAAGAGTTGCACCGTTACCGCCCTTGTCAACTTCACTCTGCCATAGGTTTTTGCCGAGTTCAAGTGCCTTTGCCTTAACCTGTGCGTGATAGCCACGGTCTGAATATGTGTGAGTATCAACTCTGCCAAGTGCAGTCTTTGCCTCGTCTGTAAGACTTCCGAGATTGTTTGCGGTTTTCTTCAAACTTGTTTCGTCCATACCTGCCACAAGTACGTCCGTAAATCCTGCATTGTCAAGTGCTTTTCTTGTTTCCGTAATCATCTTTGACTGACTTGCACCCGGATCAAAGTGACAGCCCTCTTGTTTTGGTGAGCCGTAACCCCAATAATCCGTATCAGGCTCATTCATAGGCGAATAGCTCTTAAACTCTATGCCGTTATCTTTGAAAAGCTTTGTTGCGTCTGCAATAAACTTGGCAAAATCATCATACATATCGTCATTTAAGTTATTCAATTTTCCGTTTGACGTAACCGTTCCATCACTGTTTACAGTACCGCCGCCGCTTGTACAGCCTGTTTTAGTCATAAAATACGGCGCGGAATTTGAAAATCCTTCAAAATATAAATCAGGATTTGCTTTTAGTGCCGCTTTTGCGATATTTAATTGGTTTTGGTCTTTCGTGATGTCATATGTAATGCTCTCTACATCTTTGCCGTCACTTGACAATTTGTAATCACTGTACACGCCGGGTACTTTTGAGTCAGAACGGTTGATGTGATTATGTGTCGGATCGTCACCGCCGCCTAAGTTGTAACGTGCGATGTCAAGTCCTAATCCCTCGTCTGAGAAAAATGCCTCTGCCGCCGCATTGGTAAGTTTTTCACTGTAACCTAGTCTGTTTGCCCACCAGCAAAGTGCAGTACCCCAGCCTTGGAACTCACCGTTGTTAAAAGGTGATGCGTCAGCCGGATTAAGCTGTACATATGTCGGTTTTGTATCTTGAGCAGATGCACTGATTAAGCCGCCAAAAGGAAGCATAGCACATGCCAAGATTGTGCTTATAATCTTTTTCTTATTCATTGGTTTTTTCTCCTCCTTAAGATTACATTATCCGTTAATTATATTATAGCACTCCCACATAGTGCATTACAATTATAAGATTTCTAAAACAGTTGTAAATTTTCTAACTGTTTTGCTTTACTTTTGTACTTAGATATTTTATAATAGATATTAGATTAAAGACGCGTCTGTTAACACTTTGCCGACAGACTCAACAGATATATTGGAGGCGGATAATATGTTCAAACCTGTATCAGCAAAAGAAGAACGACTTTTACCGGTGTATGTCTACGGCTCGGAATCGCTTGAACATCAAGCACAAATAAGTCGCGGCAAAGGTTTTATGCTACATTCTCAAATTTCCGTTTGTTACAGCGGAGAAGGTGTTTTTACAGACCATAACAATGTTTCGCACAAAGTTCAGAGCGGAGATATTATGTACTTTACTTCCGCAACATCAAATTCATATAAGCCCACCTCTGTTCCATGGAAAACAGACTACATCGTTATGGGCGGATATGCTCTGATTGAGCTTATGATGTTTTTGGGATATTCAAAAAGCGGTGTAATTCATCTTACCGAAAATATTAAAGAAAAAGTATATCAAAATTTTAAAACAATTATTGAACTAAAC